>JBIKYZ010000403.1:0-3895 GCA_044354985.1 Pseudanabaena sp.
TTCTCAAACTTAATTCTAAGCTCAATCACTTCGCTCTCAAATCCAAATTATATATCAAGGCTTTGCAGCAATCTCACTTGGAATGGCAGTCTCTGAAACCTTTTTAGGCTTCTGCGTAACATGAGTCTTTAATTTTCCTAAGCTTTTTACCTATGGCTTTTTCTCATAACTCATTTAGGATTGCTATAGCTAACCAACTAATTGCACCGTTGAGCCTTCCTCATCCTTTGATACTTCAATCAATGTGTTAAACGCTTCCTTCATCTGTGGCATATGCGTAATTACCAAAATGCACTCAAAATCTGGCGCGATCGCATTTATTGCACTGACAAGCCGATCGCAACCTAACTGATCTTGACTGCCAAAGCCTTCATCAATAATAAGGGTTTGCAAAGTACTCCCTTTGCGCTGGGCAAGCACGCGGGAGAGGGCTAGACGTACCGCAAAATTGATCCGAAATGCTTCACCGCCTGAATAGGTTTCGTAGGGTCTAGTGCCTTTGGTATCAGCAATTTCAATGTCGAGGGTTTCAATAATGCGATCGCTTTTTTTGCCAGATTTTTGGGTGATAAATCGTACATTTAATTGGCGATCGCTAAGTTGAGCGAGAATTTGATTAGCTTCCACTTCGATTTGTGGAAGTACATTTTCTAGCATTAAAGCTTGAATACCATTTTTCCCAAAGGCTTGATGAAGCTCTGTATGGATACGTTGGCGATGACGGACTAACTCTATTTGAGCAATGGTTTCTTGTTCGCGTTGACGGCTTAGCTCTAGTTGTTGCTGTGATTGCTGAAGGCTGCCAATCTGAGCGAGTAGAGCATCCATCTGCGATCGCCAATTTTGGAGATTTTGACGCAAAGATTGAATTTCCATTGCATGATCGCCATGTAAGGTTTTGACCTGTGACTGTAATTGAGAAATTTGAGTAGAGATATTTTGTAATTCTTGTTGATTAACGTTTTGAGTTTGTTGTAAATGGTTTACCTGTTGCTGAAGTTCGGGATATTCCTGCTCGGCGCGGGTGAGTTCTTGATAGCGCAATAAAGAAGATGTGAGTTCTTGCTTTTGAACGCGGAGTTGTTGATGTCTGTCGGGTTCATAGGCTAACTGAGTAAGAGTGCGATCGCATTGTTCGAGTTCATGCTGTACTTCTAAATCGATCAGATTTTTAGTTAGACGATCTTGTAGTTGGTTGATTTTGGTTTGTAAATCAGGAATTTTTTGCGATAGATTATCGGCTTGACGCTGAGCATTTTTTAATTCTGATTGCTTGATTTCTGCCCATCGCCAGCGTTCAACATCTCCACGGGCTAGAGCATGATTTTTTTCGTCATAAGCGAATTTATGGATGTTTTTATCGATGAGATCCATCTCTTCCCATGCGTCACGCATATAGTTTTGAGTCTGGAGGCGATCGCCTAAATCCATAGTTTCGGCATCAATTAGCGCCAGCCTTTGCTTTGCTTCAGCGATCGCCTTTAGTCTTTCCTGCAAAGTTCCTTTACGCTGAATCAAATCATTAAGTGGTGCGAGTTCCTTTTTGAGATTACGATATTCTTCTCGTAAAACTTCAATTTCGCAATTAGAGGCTGCTTGCTGCTCTTTTACTACCCAGATATCGGCTTGTAAATCGCGAGATTCCTGTTTATGCTTTTTTTGGACTAGCTGCCAATGAGCTTCATCTAGAGGGCGATCGCATAGAGGACAAGGTGCATTCGGCGCGGTTAACTGACGCATTTTTGATTCTAATTTATTAAAAGCAGCCTCACTATCCGCCAATCTTGTTTTTAAACGTTCCAAAAAATCACGTCTCTCTAATCCTTTTTCATGAACTCGTTGTTGATAAACTTGTTTATTTTGTAATAAAACAATTTGCCGATCTAGCTCTTTAGCATTAACTAATAACTGATCGTGATTCTTGACTTGTAAATATAACTGTTCGCGCTTCGCAACTAATTCTTCTAGTTTTGCAGCAAGTTTGGTATGATCTCTTTCCAGTTGATGCTTGAGAACTTGATGACGATGGATTAGCGGTGTGGATTGAGCATGGAGGCGATCAAATTCTTGTAAAATGGCTCTTGCTTTGTGTAATTCAGCGATCGCCGCTTCGATTTCTCCAGTACGGCTCAGAATCCCTTTTAAGTCACTTTCCTGCTGTGTTAGAGACTCTAATTGGGCTTGATAATGTCGTAGCTGTCCCCTGAGTTCACTCTGCAAACTCGCGAGTTTATGACTAAATTCTCCCCGTCGCTCACTAAGATGTTGATACTTTTGAAACTTACGCTCTAGCTCTGATTCTTGAGTTGATAGTAATTGATAGCTCTCGTAATCTTGCAAGATCTGCGATCGCATTGTTAAACATGATTCTAATTGCTGTAATTGTTTTTGCTGACTGGCTAATTGTCGTGATGATTGCGCCAAATTAGCGGTGAGTGAAGTTTGCTGCTGTTGTTGCCAAGTTAGCTGCTGGGTAACATTTTGATATTGTTTTTGCAATTCTTCCGCAACTTGCAATTGGTGACGATCGCGAGATTCCCTTGATTGCAAATCCGTTAACTGCGATCGCAAAATTTCTAACTGCGGTGCAATCGATTCTCCTGATTGAATTTGTTCTCGCAGATGTACCAACATATTCTCTAAAACTGCCGACTCGCCCTTGCTAGTGCGGGCAATGTCTTTGGCGCGTTCGGCAAGCTCGTCGTACTGTGACAAAGCTAACATATCCGCCAAAATCTGCTTGCGATCGCTAGGACGCTTCAGCATAAATTCATCAGCACGACCTTGACGCAAATATGCGGAATTAACGAAGGTCTCGTAATCCATTTTTAGATGCGAAATGATTGTCTGCTGCGTCGATTGCACCTTGCGCTCGGTTAGGGATTTAAATTTTCCTTCACTCTGCACCTGAAATTCTAAAGAAGTTGAACTATTGCGCGATCTGGTTCTGATCACCCGATAGACTTCACCACCAGCGATAAATGTAAAGTCCACTTGTGCTTCTTTAGAACCAACATGAATCACATCATCTTGGCTTGCCACGCGGCTTGCACCCCAGATTGCCCAAGAAATCGCTTCTAATAATGATGATTTTCCCGCCCCATTTGCGCCACAAATGCAAGCAACATGCAGCCCACTAAAATCTAAGGCTAATTGTTGATAGCTCAAGAAATTTATTAATCGTAATTTCTGAGGGATCATGCTGTCTGATAGTTTGGTATGTAATAACCTGTGTGATACATTTATACTAGTTGTTATTTAATTATCATAATAGTGTATTTACTAATAAAGGTTTATCTAGCAGAGTTTTTACTTTTGCCTTTTACCTTTTTACTTTCGACTAGAAGAGGGAGTTATGGAAGTATGGGAAAAAATTAGCCGCCAAAGAGTTAAGTACATCGTCGATAGCTATCAGTTAGATGGCAATGACGATGAAGATTTTGATGAATATTTGGAAGATTTATTACAAGCCTACGCACCTCCTCAAATTGAACTAGCGCTTGTCGAAGTTTTAATCGAAAGCTGGCGAATCACTCCTCTGGTTCGTGGTGTTGTTTTTCTAGAGCGATCGCATGAGCTTTTAAAAGATTGGGAAAATAAGCCAATCGCCCCTCATATTTCTCCTACACATTTCCGCTTGATTACAGGATTAGATCCCACACCAGTATTTGGTAATTGCAGCACTCAACCAAATAGAAGTATTGTTTCTACAGTCAACCAATGATGTATAGAGCTTTTATTTTGCCTACAGCAAACTGAACCAGTATGCTGTATTGGAGTTTGGAAAAAATTGAAGCAAAAAATGGATGAACGGCACATTAAGAGATGCCCAAATATTGGGCATGAGAAATCGAAGCACTAATGATTTAGGAGTACTAAGATAGTAGTATTTGCC
>JBIKYZ010000152.1:0-12801 GCA_044354985.1 Pseudanabaena sp.
CGCAAAAAGTATTTGTATCTATATGTAGCCATGTTTGAGTGGGCATACAATCTTAGCTGGATTGATTTTGATTTCCTTCGTCGTCTTCTTATGCCTCCTTCCACCTATTTACCTAGATGAGCCAAAGATGACTTGTTCCCAAATCTTCAATTTTGTGATTCTGTAAAATCCCAGTTAGAAAGTTTATCGATCGGTAATTCGATGTTAGAACATGTGAAAGACCGACTTCGTAAGTTACAACAGTATGCCGAAAGCTGGAAAGAAGAAAGTTTTAATTCGCAAAAGTTAAATTGTAGCGCTAGTCCTGAAAGTGAAGCTACGCTCAAACAATATGCAAAAGAACGGACTTTTCTTTGTCCCGATGAGAAAAAACGTATTTTTAGCTGGCACGTTAGACTCCCTTTAGGTTGGCGTATTCATTTTTATCCCGAACAGCCAAGCAAAATAATGATTGGATATATTGGCGAACATCTGCCTACTGCCAAATTTAACTAATAACTTCTACCATTCCTTTTTGATTACTCAATAATGTGGTGGAAGATTGTACACAGAGTAATTGCTCAATGTAAAGCACTTACTGGCTAATCATTATTTTGAGATAATCCAATTACGACGGAAAAATCTTGCTAGATCTGACTCATCGATCGCAAGACAAATAGGGCGACCATGCGGACAAGTATGAGGATTGCGGGTTTGTTGCCATTGCCAGAGCAAGTCGCGAATTGTAGATATTTCTAACTTTGTGCCATTGCGAATCGCGCTACGACAGGCTGCCGTTGCCCTTGCCATAGTGGGATCATCCTGCTGACTCATTTCTTGCAAAATTACTGCACAATCCTCATGTCCAATTAAAATTTCAGGCAGCGATCGCACTGCCCATAGGTTATTCCCAAAAGCTTCGATTTCTATGCCTAGTGCTTGTAAACGGTCAATCGCATCTTCAGAAAGTTGCTTCAATAAAATCGGTTGCTCAATAGCTACGATTTGCCATTGAGTTTCGATTTGCTCAAAGAGAACTCGCTCATGGGCAACATGTTGCTCCACTAGCCATAAACCTCCTGCATGTTCTGCCAAAATGTAAGTATCGAGAACCTGTGCGATCGCCTTTAACGATAAGTTTGGCTGATTGAAATTTTCTTTCTTGGCAGGAATTAAATAAGAAGTCTTTCGTTCAGCAGTTTTCAAGAGATCCTTAGCTGCACTTCCGTAATTAATTTGCGAACTTGATTCAGGAACTTTTAGAGATTCTGTAATGCAGTCTTTTAACTGAGTTTGGATATCTCCTAAATCCTGAATATAAGCCTCAGCCTTGGCGGGATGTCGATTCCAGTCGATGCGATCGCATGGCAGGTCTAGGTTCACAATACATACAGGAAAACGATTGCGAGGTAAGGTTCGCTCTAAACTAGAGAGAATAGTTTGCTCTAATTCAGGAAAAGTAATTACCCGACCATTGAGAATAATCTTTATCCAATCAGGACGACGACGCGATAGGCGATCGGGCAGTCCAAGGGTGATTGAGATATGGCTCCCATCTCCTGCGGGAGAGGGGCTAAGGGAGAGAGCAAATTCTCTAAACACCAAATCATAGGGCTGAATTGAACTAATAATTTGTGGCAAAATCTCACTAGCATTCTCTCCTGCCCAAATTGTCATCCATTCTCGGTTGTCGAGATTTACCTGCCAGTTAATTTGAGGATTTGCGATCGCCATTTGCTGAATCTGTAATTGCACCTTGCGAGCTTGCTGCGAATTACTAGGCAGAGATTGTAAGCGATTGGGATAACGAGAAAATAGATTGTGAACTGTGACGACTGTACCTGTGGCGATCGCCACCACCTTTGGGCTAGTTGGCAAATTACCATACTGATCATAATGAGCCTGATAGCCCACGGGTTCTAGAACAGGACGACTACAAATATTCAGATCTGCAAGTTGAGCAAGACTATAGAGAGCTTCACCGCGAAAGCCTAAACTATTAATCTGTTGTAAATCTTCGGCATTATTGATTTTACTAGTTGTATGTGGTGTAGCAGCTTGAGATAAATCAGCGATTACCATGCCACAGCCATTGTCGCTCACCTGTATCGAGAGAGAATCTGTCCATATCGAAATCACGATTCTGGTTGCGTTAGCATCGATCGCATTTTCTGCAAGTTCTCTAACCACTGCCGCTAAGGAATCAATCACCTCACCTGCGGCAATTAGATGGACAACTTCTATAGGTAGAGTGTGAATGTTTTGCATTGCTTACCCTAAGCGCTGCTTCAGCCAAAATTGTAAGGTTGGCAGTGCAATCCGATATCCATATTTTGCACCATAGACTAGGCCCTTTTGTTCCAAACTATCGAGCGCCCCTTGTAGGCTTCCCCCTTTAGAAAGTTGGTGCTTTTGGATATACTCACGACTATGCGGACTAACAGTAGGATCGATCGCAAGGCTTTCTAATACTCTTACTTGAGTTGGCGGTAAAAGCATGATTAAAGACTCAAAGGTAGGAGCCAAATCTTCGATGAGCACTAACATATTCTCATGGACATGATGCGGTTGAATTAGAAACTCAGGTTGCGAATTTATTTGGGTGAGATAGTCGAGCCAGATGCATCTAGTCAAGGCGATCGCATCGCTCATATTGCCTTGAATATATTCTGTAAATAATTGCAATGCATTAGTTTGCGGATCAAACTTTAGACCCTTTTCTTGCATGGTTGCTTCGAGCCATTCGCAAAGTTCACTATTGCTCAGAGGTGGAAGTTCGACCACATGCAGACTCAGCTTATGCATCCAAGGTTCGGGAACTGTGGCGATCAAGATATAACTCACCCGACTTTGCAGTTGAATTTCGCGCCGTAAATATTCTTCCCATTCACCTTTGCGATCCCATGAGCGAATATGGGGGAAATTATGCAACACGATCGCTACCCGACAATCGAGCCATTCCGCCATCTGTTGTGGCAAACTTAGTAAATTCTCAAATAAATTCCAAACCCCAGTGGAAGATAGTTTCCAAACCATCCGAGGTTTAGATTGTTCGGTCAGATCAAAACTAATGGGCTGCTCCTTGAGTAGACCTTGTAATTTAAGCAATTCTTCGGGAAGATCAAAAGTATTTAGTAAACTTTCGGCTAACAGCTTTAAAAAGCGATCGCCATCGGTTGCTCGTAAGCAATCCAACGTAATGACTCTTGCACCAGCTTTTTGGGCAGCCCATTTGACTAAAGTTCTGCGACCACTTCCAGCTACCCCTGCGATCAGCAGATCACCATCATCTAACAAAATTTGACTAATCTGCTCTAACTCTGTTTGTCTGCCCACTAACCTCTGGGGCAAAAATGGATTGTTAATCATCACGCAATTGTATCGCAATTGGCTATCACTTGAATTCTCCCGCTATGACTTGTCAGCAATTCTCATTATAAAAATCGTTTTTTTGAAATTCCACCTTCGGTGGGGTTTCAAAAAAAATGATTTTGGTGTTTCCAGCCCCTTGGCGCTGGAAACACCAAAATCATTTTCATAATGAGAATTGCTGACATAAATGGGCTTGCTGGCTTCAAGATTCTTTAAGTAAGCAATTACTATTTTTTAGTACTATAGTTGTAACCGTTTATCTAAAAATATCGATGGCACTTGAGACAAAAGATCTTACTCCTGCCCCTCCCATACCTCGCTGGCATACCTTCAGTGCCAATGAATCTCTAGAATTACTTCAAAGTGATCCCAATCAAGGTATCACTAGCCAAGAAGTTGCATCTAGATTGGAGCGGTATGGAACTAATGAACTAATTGAAAAAGTTGGACGATCGTCGCTGAAAATCTTTATCGATCAGTTTACAAACATTATGCTGATCATGCTGATGGCAGTTGCTGTCGTCTCAGCTGTCCTCGATATCAGGGATAAAGAATTTCCGAAAGATGCGATCGCGATTGCTTCGATTGTTTTGCTCAACGGCATTCTCGGCTATATGCAAGAGACTAACGCCGAAAAAGCTCTTGCCGCATTGAAGCGTATGTCTTCCCCGAAAGTGCGGGTAATACGCAATGGTGAAGTAATCGAAATCAGCGGAAAAGAACTTGTCCCTGGCGACATCATGCTCTTAGAAGCAGGGGTACAAATTGCTGCTGACGGTAGATTACTTGATGAACAAAATTTACAAGTGCGAGAATCGGCTCTTACAGGGGAAGCCGAAGCCGTTAACAAAGAAGCGAAATTAATTTTAGAAGAAGATGCGAGTTTAGGCGATCGCCTAAATTGTGTTTATCAAGGTACTGAGGTCGTGCAAGGACGCGCCAAGGTACTCGTTACTAAGACGGGGATGCGGACTGAGCTAGGGAAAATCGCGGCTCTAATTCAAGACGTAGAGACAGAAGATACCCCTCTACAACAACGGATGACGCAACTAGGTAATGTTCTAGTAAGCGGTTCTCTCGCATTAGTGGGCTTAGTTGTCCTAGTGGGAATGCTCAATAAAGGCAACTTTGGCGAACTTCTCAAGACCTCGCTGAGTATGGCGGTTGCTGTTGTCCCTGAAGGGCTTCCTGCGGTAGTTACAGTCACTCTCGCGTTGGGAACTCAACGCATGGTCAGAAGAAATGCCCTAATTCGTCGTTTACCCGCCGTTGAGACTCTCGGTTCTGTGACCACGATTTGTTCTGACAAAACAGGAACGCTCACCCAAAATAAAATGGTGGTGCAAGGGATTCGCACAGGCTTACATTCCCTACAAGTTACAGGCGATGGATATGCCCCGATTGGGAAATTTAACGTATTAGAAAATTCATCTGAAGATTCTAATTTTGCGGTGAACAATATTCCTGAAGTTCAGCAGTTGTTGATGGCTTGCGTATTTTGCAATGATGCGATCTTGCAGCAAAAAAACGGTGAATGGATTATCATCGGCGATCCCACCGAAGGTGCTTTGCTAGTTTTGGCAAGCAAGGGTGGATGTGAAGCAGCGGAATGGCAACACCGGATGCCGCGTGTGTTTGAGGTTCCTTTCTCATCTGAACGCAAACGCATGAGCGTACTGGTGCAAGGTGAGCATGGCGGTAATGTGCTTTTTTGCAAAGGTTCGCCTGAGCTAACGTTAGAATGCTGTACCCATATTCAAATTGGCGATCAGATCCATGAAATTGCTGATTTCCAACGTCAACATGTTCTTGCACAAAATAATGAACTCGCTAGTCGTGGGTTGCGTGTATTAGGTTTTGCTTATCGCACATTTTCATGTCTACCCGAGGAAGGTATTACTGCAAAAGATGAGAGCAATCTAATTTGGGTTGGCTTAGTGGGAATGCTTGATGCACCTCGCCCTGAAGTCCGCGAAGCAGTGAAGCGCTGTCGTGAAGCAGGTATCCGTCCCGTAATGATTACTGGCGATCATCAACTCACTGCCAAGGCGATCGCAGAAGACCTAGGAATTGCTGAATCAGGCGATCGGGTGCTCACAGGTAAAGAGTTAGAGCTAATGAGTCCTGAAGATTTAGATCAAGAAGTAAGCCAAGTTAGTGTCTATGCTCGTGTTTCCCCTGAACACAAGTTGCGAATTGTTCAAGCTTTACAAAGACAGCATCAATTTGTAGCTATGACAGGCGATGGTGTGAATGATGCCCCTGCACTTAAGCAAGCCGATATTGGTATTGCCATGGGGATCACTGGTACTGATGTATCCAAAGAAGCTAGCGACATGATCTTGCTGGATGATAACTTCGCCACGATTGTCGCTGCTACTGAAGAAGGTCGCGTAGTTTATACCAATATTCGCCGCTTTATCAAATACATTCTTGGTAGCAACATCGGTGAAGTCATCACGATTGCTGCGGCTCCGATGCTGGGCTTAACTGTGCCTTTGATTCCTCTCCAAATTTTATGGATGAATCTTGTCACCGATGGCTTGCCAGCTCTTGCACTTGCCGTAGAGCCTGCTGAACCTAATGTTATGCAAAGACCTCCTGTTGATCCCCGTGAAAATATTTTTGCAAGAGGGATGGGAGCCTACATGGTCAGAATTGGGATTGTCTTAGCAATTATCACGATCGCTCTTATGGCTTGGGCACACGGTTACACTACCACCCACTTTGATGAAATCTATGACAAAGAACGTTGGGCAACGATGGTATTTACGACCCTCTGTTTAGCGCAAATGGGTCACGCGATCGCAATTCGTTCTAACACCCAACTGACGATCGAACTTGATCCGCGCACTAATCTTTATGTCTGGGGATCAGTGATTATGACTACGGTTTTACAACTTGTGCTGATCTATGTAGAGCCATTCCGTCGCTTTTTTGGGACACATTTACTCAGACCAGAAGAACTAGCAGTTTGCTTTGGGTTTAGCGCATTGATGTTTGTTTGGATAGAATTAGAGAAATTAGTAATTCGTTGGTGGCTGTGGCAGCGTCAATCCTAACGCCAATCTGAAGGACAATTCCAAAAAGTATGCTAGGCTACAAATTTGAGTAGCGATTCAAGTGTATTAAAGTTCAAGAATCAGTGGAGGAGTTAATTTGAAAAAGGTTGAAGCAATCATTCGTCCATTTAAGCTTGACGAAGTCAAAATTGCTCTGGTAAATGCTGGCGTAGTCGGTATGACGGTATCAGAAGTACGTGGTTTTGGTCGTCAAAAAGGACAAACAGAGCGCTACCGTGGCTCTGAGTACACAGTTGAGTTTTTACAAAAGCTCAAGATCGAGATTGTCATCGAAGATGATCAAGTTGATATGGTGGTAGATAAAGTTATTACCGCTGCCCGTACTGGTGAAATTGGCGATGGTAAGATTTTCGTTTCTCCTGTAGAGCGAATTATCCGAATTCGTACTGGTGAAAAAGATTTAGAAGCTGTCTAAGTCTATATTCACACAAAGAGGGTCAGCGATTAGCTAATCGCTGACCCTCTTTGTGTGAATAAATATCTGACAAAGCCAGATATTTTATATTAGACATCTTCTAAAAAACTTTAACTAATAATCCATTAGCGATCATTTTTACTTGACTCAAATAGCGGGGAGCATGTAAGGTCAAGGAAATATGAAATCCTAAAACAATCTAAATTTAAGTAGATATCGGGATGGCAATTGACTATTTTTTCAGGTTTGATAATCATGAATAACCACCGCCTCCCCGCTAAATATACTATCTTTCTGACTCGCACTGGCAAATCTCCTCTAGTTTTACACATGAGCCCACGGCTTTTCTTGATGAGGCTTGCTTGTAGTTTGGGTTTTCTATCAATCCCCTTTGTGTGGGCGTGTAGTATCTGGCTGACAGAACAGCAAAGAAATGCCCAATACCTAGAGGAAAAAATAGCTTTCCAGCAACGCCAAGAACAATTACAAGTAGAACAGGAGCAACTGCAACAGGAGATTGATCGCCTCCGAGAACGAGCAGGACTGGTCAAAATCGGAACTACAAATACCCAACCGACTGAAAATAGTGAGATGGGAATCCCGAAATCTGCCGTTAATCTCCAGAATAATTCCCAAGAACAAAGCAATAGTCGAAAGGGGCAGGGGGGATCCAGCAGCCCCGATCACCTGATGCGAACCAACCAACGCCGTCTTAATTCCCTTTGGAGTCAGATTCGGGATTTAAATCCTTCCCTAGAGGCAACCCTAAACCGAGAAGAAATAATTCCCCAAGGCATGCCCATGCAGGGAAAAAATCTAGTGATAACTTCCTTATTTGGCAATCGTCTTAATCCCTTTGGCTATGGTACAGAGGCACATAATGGGATAGACTTTGTGGATGCGTACGGGAGTCCAGTTTATGCCACTGCTTCCGGGTTAGTAACTTCTGCGGGAATAGAAGGTGGCTATGGTCTAGTCGTGGTAATTAATCATAATTATGGCTACAGCACTCTGTACGCCCACCTCTCTGGGGTGGCAGTAAAACCTGAGACCCTAGTGAAACGGGGGCAGTTGATTGGCTATCTAGGCAACAGTGGCAGATCCACTGGTCCCCACCTCCACTACAGTATTTATCAGGGTGAAAAATTGATCGATCCCCGACAATACTTAAAATTAACCGATGTGGAATTCCAAAAATTAAGTAATCTCAAGGAACCTTAAGGATTCGTGTATGTTCTTTAACCGCCCAAAGTCTGGCAGCAATACCATGAACTACCTCGCCAAGGGGACAGAAGTTCGTGGTTCGATTAGGAGCGAAGGTAGCCTCCGCATTGATGGCAGTGTTTACGGTAATGTAGATGTTTTAGGAGATCTAGAAATAGCCCC
The DNA here is from genome assembly GCA_044354985.1 of Pseudanabaena sp. Classification (GTDB taxonomy): domain Bacteria; phylum Cyanobacteriota; class Cyanobacteriia; order Pseudanabaenales; family Pseudanabaenaceae; genus Pseudanabaena. The sequence goes on from JBIKYZ010000152.1 coordinate 8,236, forward strand.
TACGGGCAGAATTGAAGGCGAAGAAGTGCGTGCAAATAACCTCATTAGCCAAGGGATAATCAAGGCACAGATTCAGGCAACCGCAAAAGTCACCCTGACTGCCACTGCCAAAGTTGAAGGGGATGTAGTGGCGAGTGCGATCGATATTGCTGCAGGAGCTGCTTTTATCGGGCATTTAGTTACTAAAGACAACAAAGTCCTCACTGGTTTAAGCAAGCAACCCCAACTGGTGGGGATTCCCAAGCAATCTCTCTAAATCAGAACTAAGAATTTTTGCAACTGGGAAGAATAAATGAAGGCATTGGTTATCTAAGGGACTTGCGAGAAAATAAGATACTAATCCAGATTATCGAGAAATCATTGGGGCGGTTTTGCTGCACTACTAATTATTATTTGGTATGGTACTTTATTAAGTCGCAAGTCCCTAATCGGGAAGAGGTGATGAAGTATCTATTTCATACTAATAAAAAAGACAGAAATACTGCGATTATGTTTTAAATTTCCATTGCTATGTATAAGCAGACGCAGTTTTTAGGTTTTTAATTATGCCGAGTTACTTATTAAAATTGCTTCTAAAATTTGGGCAATAACTGAACCTAAAATAGCAACCGTTAGATATTTGCCAATCATTGGATTTTTACCAAAGGAATCATCTTTTTTACAGCCTGTCAAGAAAAGAGACCATGCTTGGGTCGCATTGATAGATTGAAACTTATTAAAATTAGATGTAAAAATTAAACGCATGGACGTTACCTGATCTACGCAGAGCGCTATAGACCGAATATATCATGAAACTTGTAACAAAATTTAATATACAGTAAATTAGATGCATTGCGCTTTATTTACTTATACGCGATGTGCAACTAAAAGTCTGAAAGACCTGATTTCTCGTACTGCACTAATGAGGATTTTGAATTTTCGGTAGCTCAAACAACCATAGAGCAATAGCTCAAAAATAGTTGCACATCGCGTTTACTTATAGACCTGCATACCATTCATAGCCCAAATCTTCCCAATAACCGCGTTTTTCACCTAGCTTGCTCGTAAGCTGAATTCTCGTAACCCATTTACTGAGCTTGTAGCCAAGCTTTACTGGTGAGGCAAGACGCAACGGTGCGCCGTTTTCTGGTGTTAGGGGCTGTCCATTTTTTTGATATGCCATCAAGGTTTGAGGATGTATTACCGAGTCAAGATCCCAGCTTTCATAATAGCCATCTGCCGAATAGAAATAGACATATTTAGATTGGGGTGCTGGCTTAGCGATCGCTAATAAATCTTGCAACCTCAAGCCTCCCCATTGCACGATCGCCGCCCAGCCCTCAACACATACATGACGGATGACCATGCTTGTAAATGGAAATTTTTGGAGATCTTCTATACTCAGACTTAAAGGATTATTTACTTCACCGTCAATAGTGAGTCGATAAGCGAGAGGATTAATCGCTGGTGTACCTCGGAAACTATTAATAATTAATTTCTCTGGCTCGATCGCACTAATTGAAAATTCTGGTACAGGCTGCTGTGGCTTAAAAATTAATGACTCAACCTGCTGGTTTAATGGCTCCGATAGACCACCCACTAAACCTTCAGCCAAGCTGCCAAAGCCAATCGTTAGTAGACCTGCACCTGCCAAAGTTAAAAAGCGGCGGCGTGGGACTAAATCAGTATCATCAAACTCAAGCTCTGAGTTTGGTTGTTTGTGTTCAGGTTCTTGTGACATAACTTAAATATAGCAAAGGCAGCGCGAAGCGCTGCCTTTGCTATTAAGCCCCAAAGAGCCAAGCTACTTATTCCCAAAACATTGAATCAAGGAGGCGATCGCCTCCCACTTTTCGACCTAACTGTGAATGAATACCACCTAAAATCAGCGTAATTGGCACAGCCATAAAATGCGTTATTCGCAGAGCTTCCCAACCCCCAAAGCTATCAACAATCCAATAAAACTGAGCAGGCTTGTACATTCCTAGCCCCGAAAAAATTGATAACAACAAAATCGGAATCAGCAAAGTGTAAACCAACCGATGCCAAGCATAATTTTTTCGCTTCTCATTTTGGCTAACCACCAAGGCCTTCATATCTTTTCCACTAACAAACCTATGTCGCCACCTTTGCGTTAGCAATACATAAACACCATACCAAGCTAAATTCAGCATAAAAACCCACATCGAGGCGAAGTGCCAATGTCGACCACCCGCGAGCCATCCCCCTAGCCCTAAAATTGGCGGTATATGAATACCCCCTCGTCCTCCAAAGACAGGATTGGCATTATAAATCTGTAAACCACTGGTAATCATCAAGAATAGACTAACCAAGCTTACCCAATGAAAAGTTTTAGCGGCTAAAGTTTGAGTGGGCAATCGCATAGCTATGTCTACAATACTGTCAATATTTGCCTCGATTCTAGCCGAATCAATCTCCGCATTAAACAAAAAAGAGGTGATGCTTTGCATCACCTCTTTTTTGTTTGATTAATTCAAAATACTACTGAGGCTTTTTGGTTGCATCAGCAGGAGTTGCAGCAGGAGTTGCTGTTGCATCAGCAGGCTTGCTTGCATCAGCAGGCTTAGCATCTTTAGCAGCAGCATCAGGCTTAGCCATTGCATCGCTAGGCTTAGCATCGGTAGCTGCCTTGTCTTTAGCAGTATCGGTAGCAGCAGGCTTATCAGACTTCATTGCATCGCTAGGCTTAGCATCTTTAGCAGCATCAGGCTTAGCCATTGAGTCAGTCTTAGGAGCATCCGCCTTATCCTTTGCAGGAGTAGCAGCTGGAGCTGATGTAGCGGCTGGAGTAGATTTAGGAGCTGGGGTTTCGGTAGCGCAAGAAACTAGTCCAGCAGACAAACCAAGACTGGCAACGATTAAGAGAGCTTTCAAGTTCATAGTTGTAATTATTTTCTGTTTAGTAAGGGATCTACGTGATTTGAATGCAAGTAACTATATGTAGTTTTTTTGTGGAGGAGCCTGCGTATAATTACTCACGGATTTATTCTAGGTTAAATAATTGTTAATTGCTAGCTTAATTTTTGTAAATTTGTAATCTGTATAGCTGACTAATAGACTAAATCATGCAGAAGTCTCTTTATGTAAGGAAATGATTAAAAATATACCTATAAGAATTTTTGAACAAATAGTTCGTGGCGACTGCCTAACCAGCTTAGATTATGAACTATTGGTAAATGAATTAAGGAATTGTAGTTTTTGTCAATGGTCTTTAGGCATAAATTCCTCTGACATAAAAGCTTTTACAAAAATAGTTGATCAGCGATCTCAGCTTCTTAGATCGGTTTACCCAAAAATTTCTCAGGTTTTAGCCTCTCACAATATTCAAGTTGATCCAGCATGGGCAATATTGCCCATGCTCTGGCATTATTGGCTTCCCCTTGCTCAAAGCCTAGCCAATCAGCAAGAAAAAATTGGAAGAACCTTTATCCAAGGCTTGTTAGGTGGTCAAGGCACTGGCAAAACTACATTAGGTATTGTTCTCAAAGTTTTGCTGCGACATCTTGGTAAAACTTTTCTCAGTATTTCTCTTGATGATCTCTATAAAACCTATGCCGATCGCCAAAAATTACGAGATCGCCGCCATGATTTTATTTGGCGAGGACCACCGAGTACTCACGACGTGGAACTAGGCATTCAGGTTTTGCTGCAACTGCGCGATCGACCTTTAGGTAGCTCACAACCAATTGAGATTCCTCGTTTTGACAAATCTCTGCATCACGGTGCAGGCGATCGCATCGAGCCTGAAATTTCTTATGGAGCAGATATTGTTTTGTTTGAAGGCTGGTTTGTGGGGATGCGCCCGCTACCGACTTCTGCATTTCGTAATTTTGTACCGCCAATTTTGTCGGAAAGCGATCGCGAATTTGCCCTCGAATGTAATGCCAATCTATACAACTACTTGCCACTCTGGGAATACCTAGATCACCTGATCGTGCTTGTGCCTGAAGATTATAACTACAGTCTGCAATGGCGGATTGAGGCAGAACATAAACTCATGGCAACGGGTAAAGCTGGCATGAACGATCAAGAAATTACTCAATTTGTCGAATATTTTTGGAAAGCGCTACACCCTGAATTATTCATGCCCCGCATAACTGATTTTGACAACAGCGCTGCATACGCTGACTTAGTTATGCAAATATCGCGATCGCACCTACCGATAAAAATTTCCCACAAAAACATATGCTCGATAAGGATTTAGGCTCAAAAACTAAGGGTAACGCCGAGCTCTGTCCTTAGTTTTTGGGTTTTATCGCAATCAATCGGAAGGAATAGTTTATTATGATGTTACAAATAAAATAACCCGACTGATTTAACGATCCTGAAGATGGAATTTGCTTACATTACTTTAAGTATTTGAGTTGATACCTTAAGTCAGGATCAATTATCATAAATTAAAATTAAGAATCGTTAAGATCTTACTCACTACATAGATTAAGGAACATTTGCAATGGGATTACCCTGGTATCGAGTGCATACAGTTCTCCTGAACGATCCAGGAAGACTGATTGCCACGCACCTGATGCACACTGCTCTCGTAGCAGGGTGGGCAGGCTCGATGGC
>JBIKYZ010000017.1:0-38124 GCA_044354985.1 Pseudanabaena sp.
TTATCTGTTGAGCATTTGAGTCGGAAAATTATCGCTTTTATCAACTATTTTAATGAACTTTTATCCAAACCTTTTAAATGGAAGTTCCGTGGTTAGTGTCTTGTTACTTCAGCCAGCCTGTACTAGGATGATATCGCCCAAATAAGAAAAGAATGATATCTTACCAGCATTTCCTGCATTGCTAGAGAACGTAAAAGATCCGCTGAATAATCCAGAAGAGTTCATTGTGATATTGCCAGAGTAAGAAGAAATGGAAATATTACCGCCATTTCCTGCATTGCCAGAACCTGGCTCTGAGTATGTACCCAACTCTGAATTCAAGATGATATTGCCTCGCCCATAGACTCGAATATCGCCAGCATTAGCCCCGACAAGAGCAGTACTAGCATCAATTCCATTCGTTGAGATTGTGCCTTGTAAAGTATTGGGAACAAATTGGTTAGTTAAGAATACTAACCCGCTAGGTTGACTCACGCGAATATTTCCATTCACAGTAATATCAGCTCTCGTAGGAGGATTTGCATAGGAAGGAACAGGCGCGATCGCACCTGAAACGATAGGGCTAGCAGTCAAACCGCCCAATTTTGACCAATCCACTCCTGCTCTTATATCCAAAGTTGCCCTAGTACTGCCATCAATCGTAGTTGGAGTCTGAACTGGCACAATATCCTGAACTGTACCATTACTATTCTTGATTGCCTGATAGTCGGTCAAACTAAATGAGGCTAAATCTGCATAACTCAGTGTGGCATTAAATAATGTTGTATTACTGGGATTAATCGTAGTATTAATAGCCCCAGTATTATTTATGATGACATTCGCCAGTGTCACACTACCGCCAGCTAAGATATGTAGCGATGCTCCTGTATAGTTACCTAACGTCACATTCCCATTTGCCAGAATTACTGGATCGTTAGGACTAATTAAATTGCCAACAGTTCCATTCAACTTCTCGATATTTAAGTTCCCACCAGTATAGAAATGGGCATCGCCAATGATAGGATTTTGCGATCGCAACACCATATCCCTACCCGACCAAAAGCCACTGTTTGGACGGTTTAAAGCAAAAATATCAACCGATTGGTTTCCCTGTACTTGCAGATCTCTACCAGATACTGCCACAAAGTTCTTGCTAGCAGTATCGCGAATCGTCACTATATCTTGCGCCTGCAAGATCAGATCTCGACCTGCCTGTAATTGTCCCTGCAAGTCCAATTTGTCCGCATTCAGAACTAAATCTTGTCCCGCGAAGAGATTAGCATGATTAGCGATCGCAGCACCTGTATTACTTGTCCCATACTGTAAACCTGTTGTAATATTCGTCGTCAGCAATGGCGGTGCTTGCGGGTTGGTAGCACTAAACTCGCTGCCATTGGAGAATTTGAAACTATTGGCAGTACTGCCAACAAAAGTTCCGCCAATATCTAACTTCGCATTTGCTCCAAAGATAATCCCATTAGGATTGAGTAGAAATAAATTAGTGTTGCCATTAGCTTTGAGCGTCCCGTCAATATTTGAAACGGAGCCGCCTGTCACTCTGGTCACAATATTTTGAATATTTGCAGCATTATTAAAGTAGGCAGTATGATTTGACGAAACTGAGAAATCTCGAAAACTATGATAGAGGTTAACTCCTCTATTTGTTCCACTATCAATTGTTTGGATTAGTCCGTTAGTTGTAACCGTCGAGTTAGTCGGCAAAGTATTATCTGGGAGAATCTGCGCTATAGCTGAAAGTGTTGCGGCGAAGTAGCTAAAAGCAAATGCACCTGACAAATTGATATAGCGTAGATCAAGTTTCATATTTTAAGTTCCTCTTAATATCGACTCTCGAAAGTGTGACTACATTAATTCATTGACTTGAGTTAGAAAGTGAAGCATTGTAAATCCTATTGAAACAATTAAATATGAAAATGAAATAGGTGTAAGCAATAGTAGAATATTGTATCCGAGGTGATTTACTATACCTAATAATATCGATGTGTTGTAGAAATAACTAGTAAATCTTTAGGCTGCGAATACGCCCTAATTTAAATTTCATATAGCGTAAAGCGGTGTAAGTAGATGCGCTTAATTAATTACACACCCAAACCTGTAAAGTAAAGTGTGACAACACTTTCGTGAATTAAAAACTAAATCCAGTAAGGGTTTTAAAATCAAGAAATGGCGTAGCCATTTCTTGATTTGGGATTACTCTTGACTGTTAGAATTTATACATGTGGATCAACTTCAAAAAGATAATTTGGAAATTGCGAGGAGTTTTGATTGTTGTCCCCGCAACAACAGGTATTTTGCTTGGACTTCGCTTTGTGGGAGTTTTGCAACCATTGGAACTTGCTCTATATGATTTGTTCTTTCAATGGCGACCATCAGAAGCCAAAGACGAACGCATCGTGATTGTCGCAATCAATGAAACTGACATTCAGAAATTTGGTTCTCCTATCCCTGACGAAACTCTTATCAAACTCTTAAATTTAATTAGACAAAAGCAACCCAGAGTAATCGGACTAGATATTTATCGCGATCTGCCAGTACCCAAGCAATATGGTTCTGCTTATCGACAGTTAGTAAACATGTTTGAATCAATGCCAAACCTAATTGGCATTCGCAAAGTTGTCGCTAATCAAGATGGTAGTGATGTAGCTGCTTCTCCGATTCTCGAAAAGCTTAATCAAGTTGCCGCGAATGATTTGCTCCCTGATGGTGATGGGAAGATTCGCCGTATCCTTCTGTCGCTTAAGGACAAACATGGTAAAACCGTCACCAGTTTGAGCGCTGCATTAGCCATTCAATATCTCAAAAAAGAGAATATTAGTCTCGAAGTTATCAATCCCAAAACGCAGCAATATAAATTAGGGAAAGCAATATTTTCTCCCATCGCCGAAAATGATGGCGGGTACGTTCGACAAGAACTGGGAGGATATCAAATATTATCAAATTTTCGCAATTTTCAGGACGGCTTTCACACAGTTTCCCTAAGCGATGTACTCAATGGAAATATTGCTCAGGATATATTTCGCGATCGCCTTGTTCTAATTGGAATTACAGCAGAAAGCAATACTGATTACTTTATTACCCCATATAACAGCACAGCCTTAGGCAGTCCTTTTCCTATAACAAATGGCGTAATTCTTCATGCTAATATCGCTAGCCAATTACTCGCTAACGCCCTTGATGGGCGACCCATCTTACAAGTTTGGTCAAAATTAAGCGAATCTTTGTGGATTGCTTTCTGGGCGGTTATCGGTGGTTTATTGGGCAACAATAGACTCTACAAAAGAATACTGACCTCATCAAAATTTCCATGTCCGTTACCTTGGAAGATTCTGACGATTTTGGGATTAGGAGGAGGGTTATTTACTGTAAGCTACAGCGCATTTTTGTGGGGCTGGTGGCTGCCTGTAGTTCCTACTTTACTAGCACTATCTAGTTCAGCGATCGCTGTCACAGGTTATACAACGATCAGCGCAGACGAGACTCGCAGACGCGCCATCCTTTCAGTCATTCCTGATTTGATGTTTCATGTTAGTGCGGATGGCATCTATCTTGGTCAAGTTAACTCTGAAAATGAGATCGAGTTACTGTATCCAGACTTTGAACATATTGGTAAGCATGTGTCCCAATTCCTGCCGGCCGAAATTAGCGATCGCCAACTTTTCTATATAAATCAAGCTATCGTCACAGGGGAAATGCAAATTTATGAGCAGAAAATATGTGTAGATAATCATTGCCAAGATGAGGAGGTTCGCATTGTCGTGAGTGGAGCCAACGAAGTGCTATTTATGATTCGCAATATTAGCGATCGCAAACGAGCAGAAGCTGCTATTTACCAAAAAAATGTCGAACTAGCAAGTACCTTAGATGAACTAAAAACCACCCAAAAGCAACTGTTAGAATCCGAAAAGTATGCTGCGCTCGGTAGTATAGTGGCAGGTATCGCCCATGAGGTAAATACCCCTGTAGGCAATAGTTTAATGGCGGCTTCAATTCTGAATAATGCGACCAATAAGTTTAAAGCATCTTTTGATCTCGGTGAATTAAAAAAATCTAGCTTACAAGCATATTTAGAAAAGTCCAAAAGCAGTAGTGAAATTCTATTGACTAACTTACAGCGGGCCGCCGAACTCATCCAAAACTTTAAGCAAGTTGCCGTTGATCAAACCAGTTTAGAGCAGCGCAATTTTAAAGTGAAAGACTATATCGAGAAGATTCTGCTTAGTCTAGCCCCACAAATTCAAAATATTTCACATCAAATTAAAGTCCTTGGCGATAATGCGATCTCTATACGCAGTTACCCTGGAGCCTTATCTCAAATCATCACTAATTTAGTGGTAAATTCTCTTACTCATGCCTATCACAACTTAGATAAAGCTGGACAATTACAAGTTGAAATTTCTCAGCAAGATGACAAAGTTCTAATTACTTACTCTGATGACGGTAGAGGTATTCCCGCTGAAAGCCTAGACAAAGTTTTTGAGCCTTTTTTCACAACAGCCAGAGATCGAGGTGGTAGCGGGCTTGGTCTGCATATTATCTATAACCTTGTGACACAAAATTTGAAGGGAACAATTCTCTGTGAAAGTACAGTTGGCGTTGGTACAAAGTTTGTGATCGCCTTACCACTCAACTTAGAGTTATAGCCCAAAATCGCAAATTTGCCCGCTTAGTGGGCAAATTTGCGATTTTGGGGTTTTAATCACCGTTCAATTGCAAAATTGCCATAAACGCTGCTTGTGGAACTTCCACTGTTCCAATTGACTTCATCCGCTTTTTACCCTTCTTCTGCTTCTCCAACAACTTTTTCTTTCGAGATATGTCGCCGCCGTAGCACTTGCTCAACACATTCTTTCGCAAAGCCGAAATATTCTCCCGCGCCAATATCTTTGTCCCGATCGCAGCCTGAATTGGAATTTGGAACTGCTGCTTTGGAATCAACTCCCTCAGCTTAGATACTAATGCTCGCCCAACATTATAAGACTTGTCGCGATGGACAATACAAGCCAAAGCATCCACAGGTTCTTCGTTCACGAGAATGTCAACAAGCACCAGATCGTTTGGACGATAGCCAATGACTTGATATTCCATACTGGCGTATCCCTTTGTGCGGGACTTCATTTGATCGAAGAAATCAGTTACCATTTCGGCTAAAGGAAGTTCGTAAATTAAAGTTGCTCGTTCCGTAGTGATGTACTTTGTGTCTAAAAATACTCCTCGTCTTGCCACGCATAACTCCATCAAAGTCCCAATGTAAGATTGCGGAGTCATGATTTCCAGCTTGACATAGGGCTCCTCAATCGACTTTCTGGAATTTGGTGGCGGCAACTCACTAGGATTATCCACCATTAAAATTTCGTCCGTATTTGTCGTCACACGATAAATTACTGATGGCGCAGTCACAATTAGATCGAGATTATATTCACGTTCAAGACGCTCTTGCACGATCTCCATGTGTAGCATCCCTAAAAATCCACAACGGAAACCGAAGCCCATAGCATTCGAGGTTTCTGGCTCATAATTTAGAGATGCATCGTTGAGCTTAAGCTTGGTGAGAGCTTCGCGCAATTCCTCAAACTGATCGGCATCAGTGGGAAACATCCCGCAAAAAACCATTGGTTTTGCTTCTTCGTAACCGGGAAAAGGCTCAGGTGCTGAATCGATCGCTGAAGTAATCGTGTCACCAACCCGCGCATGGGCAACCATCTTGATCGCGGCTGCGAGATAACCCACTTCACCCGCATGTAATTCATCAACTTGAATTTGCCCAGGGGCAAGTACGCCAAGCTCATCGATTACATACTCTTGTCCTGAAGCCATAAATTTAACGCGATCGCCTTTTTTGACCGTGCCATCCATTACACGGAAATAAACGATTACGCCACGGTAGGCATCGTAATAACTATCAAAAATTAATGCTCGTAATGGTTGATCGACTGTATCTTTTGGCGGTGGCACTTGCAAAACGATCGCTTCAAGGATCTCCCTGATCCCAACCCCTTGCTTTGCCGATGCTCGAATCGCTGCCGAGCAATCTAAGCCAATTAACTGCTCTATTTCATTGGCTATGCGATCGGGATCTGCTCCAGGCAAATCAATTTTATTAAGTACAGGGACAATCTCCAGATCGTTGGCTAATGCTAAGTAGACATTAGCCAGAGTTTGTGCTTCGACCCCTTGCGAAGCATCAACTACTAGCAAAGCCCCTTCACAAGCTGCCAAGCTACGCGATACCTCATAGGAAAAGTCCACATGTCCTGGAGTATCGATCAGATTAATCGTATATTCATCACCATTAAGCGCTTGGTAGTTCATTCGCGCCGCTTGCAACTTAATTGTGATCCCGCGCTCTCGCTCCAAGTCCATGTTGTCGAGAAACTGCGCTTTCATATCCCGATCCGCCACTGTGCCAGTAAATTGCAGCAAGCGATCGGCGAGTGTAGACTTGCCGTGATCGATATGAGCAATGATAGAAAAGTTGCGAATGCGAGAGACGGGTACGTTGGTCATAAAATCACAATGCTGCGAGACTGTCCGATCCTACCTTAAATTAAAGTAAGTAGCTGGGCAAAAGAAACCTTTAAACCCAAAAAGATAGATCACCAACTATGTGGGTGATCTATCTTTTTGGGTTTTGTCTTTAAGTATCTAGGCATAATTAATTACAAACCAAAACCCGTAAAGTTGCGCCCCTGCGGGGCACAACTTTACGGGTTTTGGTAATTTATTTTGCACAATTACTTATTCCGCCTAGCCAGTTAGTGTAAATAACTGTAACAATGCGCTAAAGCAATTAAGCTCATTAGCTAGTGATTTACAAATTTAGTCAGCCCTTTAATTTTTTACCCAAAGCTACATAAAACAGGGCTTTTCAAAAATTTGCGCCATTTATACACAAAAAGCGCCACATACACAAAAAATCTCTTCTCAAAAACTATGTTTAGGGGTAATGTACAAGAGCTAGTAAACTGAGTGAGATTTTGCCAAGGTTTGTGAGCCAAATTAGCTAACATCTCATATTACTAGGTTGTATGAGTAATAATAGCTATAGTAGTTTCATTTAAAAATTGAAACCTACTCGCTAGCCTGTTCAGCAGGAATAGCTAGGCGCTTCTAAGATTAACTATGGTCAATGTAATTCAGTCAATGTAATTCAACCTAGCAAAAGATAGGAAGCAACTTCTATGTAAATTCAATTTCATCGTGTACAATAGTTACGCAGGGCAGAGTGAGCAATGAGTATAAGCAACCGAGTTCGACTATATGAACTCTCACGAGAGTTAGATCTCGACACCAAAGATGTAATCGCAGTATGTGAGCAATTAAATATAGTTGTTAAAAGTCATAGTAGTACAATTACAGAATCAGAGGCGGAATTGGTACGCATCAAAGCCCCTCAATATCATCATAAAGCTGCCGATCCTAGGGCTTCTGAAAAGAAAGCTACTGCTGCGGCAAAGATCAAAGAATCTGATGCTCGTATTGCCAAGCAGCAAATTCTTGCGGTTACCAAGCCCACAATTCGTCTCAATACTCCACCTGTCTCTGTTAATGTAGGAGCTACAACATCTGTAAATCCGCCTCTTAACTCACCTAGTGCGATCGCCGAGCCTAGCTCAGAACCTCCTGCCAAAACTGCTGTTATTAATCCTCCCCTGCCCATGCCCTCTGCTTCTTCATTAGTCAAGCCTCCCAGTCGACCTTCTTTCTCAGAAGGTCAACAGTCCGAAACTAACCCTGCTCCCAAAATTGAATTGACCCTAGAAACAGCATTGATCCCACCAGTAAATCCCCAAGCGATTAAAGACTCTCAGCCAGGATCGCCCTCAGAATCAAAAACAGAGTTAATTGCGCCGCTAGCTCCACCTAAATCAGCCGAAAAGGCGGTCACACCTGCCCCTGCAAAGATTTTCGTTGAGGAGCAAGCAACACCAAGCATCGTTATACCGAAACAAGCCCCTAAGGAACAAGCAACCCGTAAAGAGACTCCAAGGGCTGAGCGACCACAAGCAGAAAAATCTGAGCGCCCTCCTGTTGTACCGAAACAATCCTTAGTAAGTGTTTCGCCTCCTCAGGTCAAATTGAACAAACCTGTTGCTCCTGAGAGACCCAAGCCTCCAGTAGCTGTTGCGCCTAAAGCTGTTATTGCACCCAAACCACCTGCGGCAAAACCTTCAGATGAGTCAAGAGTTTCGGCAAAAGCCAATCAGAGTAGGTCTGAGCAGGACAGAACTGAGCAGATTAATAGTGAGGACAACTCAGAAGCAGTTAAGGTCAACAAGCCCGAAAAGCCAAAATTGAACAAACCTGTGGAACAACAGGCATCTCCTGCTGGTGGTAGACCTCAAAGCCGTGGACCAAAGTTGGTCAAAGACTCAGTGCTCATCGAACGCGGGATCACTGCTCCGACAGAACCACCGCACAATTTGCGTCCACCGATGCCAACATTGATGCGTGCGCCTGAAAAGCCCGTCATTGCTGACAAAACTGGGAAGAAACCAGAATCAACAGGTGGATTTAATCCTGCATTACCAGAACTTTTAGAAAAACCAACGCTGCCTGGTAAAGGTAGTAAGCGTAAAGGTAAGTCCAAAGAAGAAGAAGAAAAGGATTTACTAGAACTTAAAGAAAAAAATCGCCTGAACAAGCCAAAGCGCTATTTGCGTGACTTTGCTGATGAAGATGAAGATGGGGCTGATGCTGACGCAGCGGCTGAGCTAGCCCAGATCAGTTTGTCGTTGGCACGTCCTGCGGCACGTCCTAAGGCAGCAGCAGTAACATCTAAGCCAACCATGGCGGCTGATATTAAGCCAACACAAAAGGGTAAAAGATCTGCACCAAGTCGCGATCGCCGTCATCAGCAAGTCGAAGTTATTCCTGAAAAACCAACTTCGGTAGAAATCGAAGAGGGTATGACCGTTGCTGTACTAGCCAAGCGGTTAGTGCTTTCAGAGACAGAGGTAATTCGCACCCTGTTTATGAAAGGGATCATGGCGAATATTAACCAAACCCTCGATGTTGGTACTGCCAAAATGGTATCGGCAGAATTGGGCTATGAAGTCCATTCTCCTGAAGTAGTCGAGCTTGCGCTTAAGACGGAAATGATCGATGTTGGGGATCTTGATAAACTGCAACGCCGTCCGCCAGTGGTCACAATCATGGGACACGTTGACCATGGTAAAACCACCTTGCTCGATGCAATCCGTAAGAGCAAAGTCGCACAAGGAGAGGCGGGTGGTATTACTCAACATATCGGCGCATATCATGTTGATGTTGAGCACAATGGTCAGAACCAACAAATCGTCTTCCTTGATACCCCAGGTCACGAAGCCTTTACCGCCATGCGTGCGCGTGGTACGAAGGTTACTGACATTGCTGTACTAGTTGTTGCAGCCGATGATGGTGTTCAGCCTCAAACCATTGAGGCGATCAGCCATGCTCGTGCTGCTAAAGTACCAATCGTTGTCGCAATTAACAAAGTTGACAAGATCGATGCTCAGCCCGATCGCGTTCGTCAAGAGTTAACCGAATACGCTCTCGTTGCTGAAGAATGGGGCGGCGACACGATCATGGTTCCTGTCAGCGCCATCCGTCGCGAGAACCTTGATACCTTGCTGGAAATGATCTTGCTGGTTGCCGAAGTTGAAGATTTACAGGCGAACCCTAACCGTACTGCTAAAGGTACGGTCATCGAGGCTCACCTTGATAAAGCAAAGGGCCCAGTTGCAACGCTACTTGTCCAGAATGGTACATTGCGCGTTGGTGACATCTTTGTGGCTGGAGCTGCCTTCGGTAAGGTGCGTGCCATGGTGGATGATCGCAATGTACGTGTGGATAAGGCTTCGCCATCCTTTGCGGTGGAAGTTCTCGGTTTGGGCGATGTCCCAGCAGCTGGAGATGAGTTTGAAGTCTACCTTGATGAAAAAGTGGCTAGGGCGATCGCTGACCAACGCACGATGGATCAACGTCAAGCCCGCTTGGTACAGGCAATGGCTTCCCGTCGTGTCACCCTTGGAACTTTGTCGGAAAAAGTCAAGGAAGGAGCTCTCAAGGAACTCAACATTATCCTCAAGGCAGATGTCCAAGGCTCCCTCGAAGCTATTCTTGGCTCACTTGCCCAGCTACCACAGCGCGAAGTTCAACTCCGCATTCTCCTCTCGGCTCCTGGTGAAATTACTGAAAACGACATCAGTTTGGCGGCGGCAAGTTCGGCAGTTGTCTTAGGATTTAATACCACGATGGCTCCTGGTGCAAGACAGGCTGCTGACGAGATGGGTGTTGATTTCCGTGATTACAACGTCATCTATAAGCTCTTGGAAGATATCCAAGATGCGATGGAAGGCTTACTCGATCCTGAAATGGTAGAGGAATACCTTGGTCAAGCTGAAGTTAGGGCAATCTTTGCGATCGGTAAGGGTGCTGTGGCTGGTTGCTATGTCCAGAATGGTAAGCTGCTCCGCAACTGTAATGTCCGTGTTAAACGCGGTAATGAGGTCGTGCATTCAGCCGTACTTGACTCGCTACGACGGGTTAAGGATGATGCTAAGGAGGTTGCCTCTGGATTTGAGTGCGGCATCTCGCTTGCTAAGTTCTCGACATGGAAAGAAGGCGATATCATCGAAGCCTTCCGCATGGTCACAAAGCGTCGCACGCTAGCTACTTCTTAAATAAAAAAGCGCCCCTAGGGGCGCTTTTTTATTGGTTTGAAAATATTTTCATGTAAGAGTTATTGCTTGAGACCTAATTCTTCTCTCAAGTACTGCTGAATTATAGGTTGAGCTTCACCAATCACTTCATTAATTAGATTTATATGAGATGTATTATATCGATTAAACGAATAAAATCTTTTTCCTGAAGTACTTGTTTCTGGTGGGGCAATCTCCAAAATCTGTTCCAGATTGTATACAGTTGTATATTCATCGGCTAAACCATGTGCAGCTAAGTTTCTAGTACAGATAAATTTATCTTTGAAAGTGAGTTCTTTATCCTGGAAATTTTTCTTCCCAACCTTTTCCTTGCCAATTTTTCCAATCTTTATCTCATTAAATCGTAAATCTAAATGGTTATCTGATGTCTCTTTAATATATTCATATAGAGAAGATACAGTAAGAAGGTGAAGAACTGGATCGCTACTCAGATTCTCAAGACTCACAAATCGGGCACTGGTCAGTAAATTAGTGGTGTGAGAAAATAGAGTCAGAGTCAATGAGAAAGCTATGAAATGCCCGCACTGCTATAGTCAAAAGAGCATCAAAAATGGCAAACATCACCACCAAGATGGCAAAGCTATCCAGAACTATTTGTGTAAAGGATGCGGCAAGAGATTTAGTGAAAGGACAGGAACACCAATGTCAAGGCTGAGAACACCAGCAAGTGTCGTATCCTTAGCGCTGAAGATGAGGAGTGAAGGGATGGGAATCAGAGCCAGTGGGAGAGTACTAGAAAAATCCCATGTCAGCATCATTAGATGGGAGCAAAAATTGGCAACCCAGTCACAGCAATGGAGTCCAGATGCCCCAGCAGGAGGGGATATAACAGTCGAGGGAGATGAAGTTTACACTCGCGTAGGCGAGAACCTTCCCCCCCTCAGAGTCAAAAGGATGGACAGTGACATTCATTGAACGTAAAAGTCGCTATTGGATTGTTGCCATGTCAGGAATAAAAACCACTGAGTTATTTGCTAAAGCAACCAAAACAGCATGGAAATGGGCAAAGACAATCCAATACATCCGATGGTTTACCGATGGCGAAAGACGCTATGCCCAACAACTATGGCAAATGGCAAGTGTCTACCTCAAATCCACCGAAGTAAGCCATGAGTATGGACATCGGAAGGTATGGCGGCATGGATTAGAAGTTGCCATCAAAATTAAAAGTTCACAGGGCAATCGGCGTGTCGCATGGCTCAAACCAGAGCATCCCTATACGGCTATTAGCGATCAGAGTGACGTTCATGCCAATCACAATGAAGCAAACAATAGTGCTTTGAGAAGGAGGTGTAGCGCTTATCGCCGTAGACAAAACCTGTATGCTAAGAATACGAAGGGATTGCAACGAACGGTCACCGTACAACGATTAGTTCACAATTGGGTGAGACCTCATGTGGGCTTAGGGAAGAATAAGACTCCTGATATGGCGATCGGGCTATATCATCGACCGCTTTCCATGCTGGAGTTGCTTTCACTAAGGGGCTTTCACTCCCTCACTATTTAACTGACCAGTGCCAGACACGATCATACTGAAACAAACAAAAAATATTAGCCGCAAATGTTTTGCTATGAGCATTCTAGAAGGTTAATATCATTTATAGGTTCATAGATTTAGATAGGTGATCGCAATAGATACTTAATATCAAAGTTTACGATCTGTGTGGCGCAAATTGCATTGCTGCTAAACATGTCCACAACTATACGAACAATACACTACCCGCTAATATTATCTAGCGATCACCATTGAAGAAAGCTCTTAATGAAAATATTACTTGATACTTAAGATGAGGCGATCGCACAGTATCCTGTCAAAACTATCTGGTAATTTATTACAACTTGACTATCTTGTTGATCGCTTGAAATTGCATGTCTAAATCAAATATTTTAGCGAAGGTTTGGGCGATCGCAATTTTTATCTGTTCTACCCCCACATCAGGTACAAACTGATTAAGATTACAAACTTGACAATCGGTGATTCCGCAGGGAACAATGCGATCAAATCCTGATAAGTCCATATTTATATTTAGCGCAAATCCATGCATTGAGATCCATTGGCTTACCTTGATCCCAACTTGAGCAATTTTTTGGTTTTGTCCAGATTGATTGATCCAAACACCAGTTAAGCCTTGAATACGTTTTGAAGGTACATCAAATTTAGCTAACACTTGAATAATTACCTCTTCTAGTTGGCGCAAGTACCAATGTAAATCATGTTGATGATAGTCAAGATTTAAAATTGGATAACAAACAAGCTGCCCGATCGCATGATGGGTAACTTCGCCGCCGCGCTCGATGCGATGACATTCGATATTAGGATCATCGGGACTAAATTTTAAAAACTCTAAGCTTGAGCCCTGTCCTAACGTATAAACGGCAGGATGTTCGACTAGTAATAACACATCAGGTAAGTCTTTCTCGTTTCTTCTAGTTTGTTTGCGTTCCTCCACCAAATGCTTTTGCCATTGCCATGCAGTGAGGTATGGAATTGGGCGATCGCTTTGATAAAGCAAACAAGTTCGGCGCATCTCAAAATCCTGAATAACATCCTGAACAGCTAAATAAAAAGCACCAACAAGGTGCTTTTTATTTTAAGTATAGTTGCTCTCTAATCGCCCTATACCCTCTCGTTTTTTAAATTATGCCCAAGTAACTAGAATGGTAATCTAAACCCAGGGATACTTGGTGTTGGAATACTGGGAATTGAAATTGGGAAGTTTACGCCTGGAAACAGACCTTCAAATGAAGCTCGAACTTTGTCTATTCCAGGGATTTGGTTAGTAAAGCCCTCAAATAAGTTACCTTTAAGCAATGCTGAAAATTCTTTCTCACTAAGTTTTTGGATGATCCCTAAAGCACCGCCAAGATCTACTTCAAGCTTTTCACCTGACTTTAAAACAACTTCATCTGAATCCTTCGTAGGTGATATAGGCTTCTCAATTTGAAGTACGGGTTTGTCATTAGCTGGTTTACCATTCAATGGCTCAACAGGTTTTCCGTCTTGGGGTTTTGGAGTGTTTATTCGAGGTGTCGTCGTTGGAGGTGTCGTCGTTGGGGGGATTACCGACGGAGAAGGCACAAACTGTTTAAACTTAGGTGCGGTAGTTGGAGAAGTGACACTAGGCTTTTGAGTTGAAGGAGTCGTTGGCTTAGGAGTAGTAGGTTTAGTTTCTGTTGTCGCTTGATCATCTTCATCAGTTATTGGAGTTGCGTTGCGCTTGACTACAACTTCGCCCTCTAACACTTTGACCTGTTGGTTACCAGACTCATCTACTTCTAGTAAATAGGTTGTGCCACGTACTCCAGTCGTAATTGAAGAAGAGCAAGCATTAACAGCGCCATTGATTAAAATTGTTCCTCGCTTGAGTCGAGCACATTGTCCAATACTTAGTACTGAATTAGCTGATAGTCGCGCGACTGCACCTGTATTAAACAGTAGTGCTGTTCTAGAATTACCCGTGCGAACTTGCTGTTGCTGTTTTGCGACATCATTTAGAGATGCTTGCCTATTTTGAATAAAAACTTGATTGCCATCGAGGATTTCCTGCACGGTTGCTTGAGTCGATTGGGCAGAAGCAGGAGCCAGTTGAGGAGCAGCTAAGGCAAAAATACATAACCCTGCAAAGAAAAAAGCAAGTCGTTTTTGGCGATGCTGTCTAACAAGTTTTTGCGAAAACTTCTTGAAAAGGTTCCATAAATACATATGTGATTGTTCTCCCTAATTGAGCATGAGAAAGGGTTTAATAAATTCAAGGCTGCGTCCCAATTTCCCGATCGCTAATCGCAAAGACAGTTACATTATGCAAAAGGTTTCATTACCATCTCAGATACTTCCTGACATTGTAGCGATCGCTACGAACCAAGTGAGTTATCAAACTAAATTTCGCACACTTTTGATGGATATTTCAGTTGAGATCATCAAAGGAAGTAAAACTGCGTTAATTGGCGCAACAGGATCGGGGAAAACGACATTTTTACGTCTACTCAATCGTTTAGCTGATCCATCGGTGGGGACAATTACGCTTACTAGCAAAAATATTCAAGAAATTCCGATTCAAACTTTGCGGCGGCGAGTGTTGCTGGTTCCACAGGAGCCGAGCTTATTAGGAATGACTGTTGCTGAAGCGATCGCCTATCCTCTAAAGTTACAAAATTTTACACAGAGCGAAATTAATGCGCGATCGCAAAAATGGCTAGATAAATTGCAGCTTGATTCTAAACTGCTAAATCGATCAGAGCTAGAGTTATCACTTGGGCAAAGACAATGGGTTGCGATCATTAGAGCATTAGTCATGGAGCCAGAAATACTATTACTAGATGAGCCCACATCAGCTTTGGATCGTGGGTTATCGCATTTATTACTAGATGTTTTAACTGAGTTAACCCAATT
This sequence comes from Pseudanabaena sp., assembly GCA_044354985.1. Lineage (GTDB taxonomy): Bacteria > Cyanobacteriota > Cyanobacteriia > Pseudanabaenales > Pseudanabaenaceae > Pseudanabaena. The sequence goes on from JBIKYZ010000017.1 coordinate 15,091, forward strand.
ACCTCAGCCTGTAACAGTAGTGATGATCAATCATCAACTTGATTTAGTCCAAACATGGTGCGATCGGCTAATTTGTTTACATAAAGGTCAGCTAGTCCAAGATGAGATCGCTAGTCTTGTTAATTGGAGTGATATTGATGATTTGTTGAGACGTGATTCTCCTTCCCCTGAAAGCGATGATTTTTAAGAAAAGGCGACGCTTCAGATCATCTTTGCTAAAAATTTAGCCGATTTGATAAGTTTGATTTCTACCTAGCTCTTTAGCTCGATACAGCGCATAGTCAGCTGCCGTAAGCAATACTGAAGGGTGTGAATCGGTCATAGGAACCAAAGAAGTTACCCCCATACTTAAAGTCACAAGCTGACTAACTGCTGAATCTTCGTGGGGGATTGCTAACTCTTGAAGGCTCTCCCGAATAATCTCAGCAATTGCGATGGAACCTTCTATGTCAGTATTCGGCAACACAATCACAAATTCCTCACCGCCATAACGCGCTACCAAATCCGCAGGTCGATGTACAGATTGCTTAATCAAAAGCGAAACTTTGCGTAGACAATCATCCCCCGCCACGTGCCCATAGGTGTCGTTATAGTTCTTAAAAAAATCAATGTCGCACATGATCAAAGACAATGGCAAACGCTCTCTTGCTAGTCTCTGCCACTCTTGATCTAAATATTCATCAAAGCAGCGGCGATTGGCAAGCTGGGTTAAACCATCTAAATTAACTAATCGCCCTAATTTTTCATTGGCTTCTTGAAGTAATGTCTCTGCAATAATCCGACTATTAATTTCTTGCTTAAGTCGTTCATTTTGTTCTTGTAGCTGTCTTTGCAATCTTCGTAATGTAAGCTGATTCTCGACTCTGGCAAGTACTTCCGCAATTTGAAATGGCTTAGTAATATAGTCAACGCCACCGACAGCAAAGGCTTGTACTTTGTCTAAAACTTCGTCCCGCGCACTAATAAAAATTACGGGAATATCACGAGTGAGATCGCTAGATTTTAATTGCTCACAGACCTGAAACCCATTCATGTTAGGCATATTAATGTCTAAGACTACCAAGTCAGGCATTTCAGTCTGTGCTGTTGAAACTGCTTTCAAGCTATCACCTATACCAATTACTCGATAACCCCTACGTGTCAACATAGTTATCAGTAAATGTAAGTTAGGCTGCGTATCATCTATAACTAGGACGTACTCTTTTTCAGGTAAGGCTTCAGGCAGTTGCATTTTGCTATCTTCAGACCGTTGTGAACGCAAGTATTAAAATTTATTGCTCTATAGTATGGAGTTTCAGAGCTCAATCACTTCATATCTCAAAGATATCTGAAGACCTGCTGGTTTTACTAGACTATTTATCTATGTAGATTGTTCTAGCAGGTAAACTTTAGACTATGTGTATCTTAAAACATTTATTAGGCTGATCTTTATAGTGATCGCCATGACAGCATAAACCTCAACTTTAATTAAAAATCATTTTTTTATAATGAGAAATTCTTTTTCAAATCGCTCTCACTTTACCAGCAATTGCTGTAAGTACTTGTGCAAGATAAATTACCAAACCCCATAAAGTTGCGCCCCGCAGGGGGGGAACTTTATGGGGTTTGCCTTGAAATTAATTATGCCTAGCTACTTATACCAAAGCCCAAAATGGCTACGCCATTTTGGGCTTTTAAAACCCTTACAGGGTTTGGTTCTCAATTCACAGAAGTGTGACCACACTTTTGTGAATTGGTATTATCAGTTAAGATACAGGTGAGTGTTGAGAGCTTTAGGCTTCATCATAAATTTTTTTAATCATTGTGTTAGCTAATGTCTAGTAGTGCATCTCAAAGAATCGATCTCTCAGGAAGTGCTTTGGGAATGGTTTCAACTATTAGTTTCCCTGCAATCGTGGGAACTGCTGACATGATGCTCAAATCGGCAACTGTGAGACTTGTCGGATATGAAAAAGTTGGCAATGGTTTTTGTACAGCGATCATACGCGGTCAGATTACTGATGTCCGCATGGCAGTAGAGGCTGGAGCAGAAACCGCCAGAGAATTTGGGCAATTAGTCTCCACAATTGTGATTCCACGCCCCTATCCCAATTTAGAGGCGATTTTGCCAATTAGTACCCGCCTTAGCCAGTTAACCGACGGGCGCTATAGCCGTCTGAGTAATCAGGCGATCGGCTTGCTAGAAACACGCGGATTCCCAGCGATGGTGGGGGCTGCTGACATGATGCTAAAATCAGCAGATGTGTATCTAGCAGGCTATGAAACGATCGGCGCAGGACTATGTACAGCAATTATTCGCGGTAACGTGGCGGATGTCGCGATCGCGATCGAAGCAGGGATGTATGAAGCCGAGCGCATTGGCGAGTTTCATACCTTGATGATTATTCCCCGTCCTCTCGACGATCTTGAAGAGACCTTACCGACATCAGAATATTGGATGGAATCACCAATACCTGTAAATATTCCGATGATTGCTTTACAAGAGCAAGAAAGAGAATTAGTACAATTACCTAATCTAGAGATTGCCGAAGTGGAAACTATTTCGATTGGCGATCGCTAACCACTCGCAAAAATAAACTATCAGTTTCTCGCTATTTGTTTTAGTTGTGAATCCTTAAAATTGCAAAATAGTGTAACAAGAGAATTTGCAGTCTTAATTCCTTCTCTGTCAAGGGAATAAGCCCTGATTATATCGACTATTTAGATTTATCATGACGGCTTATATTGTCAAATGTACCGCCACTCGTTATCGTAGATATAAAGATAGAGTTGAATATATTAGTATTATTCAATTTCTCTGATTATTCAGATTTAGAATGGCTACATCAGTAGTAATAAATACTTAAATGGTTGTTTTTTAAATAACTATCTAAGTAAATAGTTGCAACAAGTCAAAGGATATCTGTAAATTAGCTGCGAAAAACTACTTTCAAAAAAGTAGTTGCAAAAGTGCGCCAAGCGTCATCTCATTTTTATTTTGTATTAAAAATTTGAAATTTGATGTTTCAAGCGAACCGATCGTAGCTAAGATCAATAGTTGCGCTCGTGCATCTACATCTTTTGATAGATACAACCGCGAGAACTTCAGTTTTTTAGAGAGTCGTAAGGATACTGGCTAAATTATGCCGATCGCTATTGGAATGATCGAGACTAGAGGCTTTCCCGCAATTGTAGAAGCGGCTGATGCCATGGTCAAAGCTGCTCGAGTTACCCTTGTGGGTTACGAGAAAATTGGTAGTGGACGAGTAACTGTCATCATCAGAGGTGATATCTCTGAGGTGAAAGCATCCATTGCTGCTGGTGTTGAAGGTGCAAATCGGGTTAATGGGGGCGAAGTTGTTTCGACTCACACCATTGCTCGACCACACGAAAACCTAGAATATGTACTACCTATTCGCTATACGCGAGAAGTAGAACAATTTGCTTTTTAGACTTGTTTTATTTGATTGCTTTTTCTGATTGTCTCAAAAAGACTTTCAAAAAAAAGTATCAAAAGACTAAATTTTCATTAATTTCATTATTTATTTTTCTAGGAGAACATGAATTATGGCAATCGCAGTTGGAATGATTGAAACCCTTGGTTTCCCTGCCGTTGTAGAAGCAGCAGATGCCATGGTCAAGGCTGCTCGCGTAACCTTAGTTGGATACGAGAAGATCGGTAGTGGGCGCGTCACCGTTATCGTTCGTGGCGATGTATCCGAAGTACAAGCTTCAGTAGCAGCAGGTACTGAGTCTGTCAAACGTGTAAACGGCGGACAAGTACTTTCTACACACATCATTGCTCGTCCTCACGAAAACCTTGAGTATGTTCTACCTATTCGCTACACCGAAGAAGTTGAACAGTTCCGTGACAATGTAAACTCCATCCGTCCTATGAACCGTCCATAGTTAGGACTTAACTAGCGCGATCGCCTTTCGCTTTTGGTTTAGTGTGTCGATTTAGTTTAGCGATTGACTTGTTAGCTTTCACATCTGTTCACGTACTTATAACAATATGCAAATCGCTAGGGTTTACGGTACGGTCGTCAGTACCTATAAAGAGTCCAATTTGTCTGGAACTAAGTTTCTGCTTTTGCAACTTGTTGATCTGCAAGGGCAGTTACTTCCAGATTATGAAGTTGCTACTGATACAGTTGGTGCTGGCGTAGATGAGTGGGTGCTATTCACCCGTGGTAGTGGCGCAAGACAAGTGCGAGACAGTGAAAACCGTCCGATAGATGCAGCGGTTATCGCCATCATCGACACAATTAGCCTAAGCGATCGCACTCTCTACAGTAAAAAATATAGTGAGAGAATGCAATAGTGACATTTATTAATTATTTATTAATAAGTATTTATCACTAAAGATTTGGCAATCAGCGCTAGTAAATAATAGTTCTCCGATGTTGTAGTTTAAGTTGTTATTTGGAGGAGCGCTTTTAAGTTCTTATACTCACGATTTTGAAAATCAAGATATAGGTAAAGCTTAGAAGTGCAGATTCACTATGGTAGTTCGTAGCTTTGCTGCCCCCCCTACACCTTGGTCTAGGAAATTGGCAGAACCCAAAATCGATCCATCCGCCTACGTTCATTCTTTTTCCAATTTGATTGGCGACATTTATATCGGCGCTAATGTTTTGATTGCCCCAGGTACATCGATTCGTGCCGATGAGGGTAATCCTTTTCATATTGGCAATAGTACGAACGTCCAAGACGGTGTGGTTATTCATGGTTTAGAAAAAGGTCGTGTGGTTGGCGACGACGGCAAAGAATATTCCGTCTGGATTGGTGATAGTACCTCAATCACACATATGGCTCTAATCCATGGGCCAGCTTATGTTGGCAATAATTGCTTTATCGGGTTCCGCTCGACTGTATTTAATGCGCGAGTCGGAGACGGCTGCATTATTTCCTTACATGCTCTTATCCAAGATGTAGAAATTCCTGCGGGTAAATATGTTCCTTCTGGTGCAGTGATTACAACGCAGCAACAAGCAGATCTGCTACCAAATGTGCGGGAGTCAGACCAAAAATTTGCGAGTCATGTTGTCGGTATCAACGAGTCCTTAAGGCAAGGGTATCGCTGTGCTGCTGATATTGCCTGCATTACACCGATTCGCCAACAACAACAGCACTCGCCACAACCAAGCAGCAGAGCTGCTGCTAGCGTTAGTACGCAAATTAATAAGCAAGATTTTAATCAAACTAATCAGACCAATATAAATTCTACAAGCACAAATACAAACGCACAGAGGAACGAACCTATGAATGGGGATTTAGCGCAGCAAATACGACAACTTTTAGCTCAGGGCTACCATGTTGCGGCTGAGTACGCAGATGAGCGCCGATTCCGCACTGGATCTTGGCAATCCTGTGCAATTCCGCACACAACAGAGGCTTCGACAGTAATTGCAGCAGTACAATCTGCTCTTGTCGAAAATGAAGGTGACTACGTGCGTCTATTTGGAGTTGATCCAAAAGCTAAGCGCCGCCTTGCTGAGACAATTATTCAACGCCCCAGCGATAAGCCTGTGGTAATTAGTAATGCAACCTCCAGCAATGGATCTAGTAACGGTTATAGCGCACCCAAAGCGACCTCCAATGGTGCTGCTAGTGCTGATATTTCTGGACAAGTGCGTCAACTGCTTGCTCAAGGCTATCGCATTAGTACTGAATTTGCTGATGCGCGGCACTTCCGTTCTGGTTCTTGGGAAACTGGTCCAGCGATCGATGCTTCCAATGAATCTACTGTGATTGCTGCATTAAATACTATTCTTGCTGAGCATGAAGGCGAGTATGTGCGTCTGGTTGGCGTAGATACGAAGGCAAAACGCCGCGTAGTTGAAACTATTATTCAACGTGCCGATAGCCAAGCTGTGAGTATTCAGTCTAATGGGAATGGTTCCTCAGCTAGCTATAGCGCTCCTCGTGCAACTAATGGCAAGGGTGTTGCTAATGACATCTCCACTATAGTGGGTCAGCTTTTGGCTCAAGGGCATCGCATCAGTGTTGAACATGCCGATGAGCGCCATTTTCGTACAACTTCTTGGCAGACTCTGCCTGCCATTACGGCTAAACACGCACCAGCCGCGATCGCTGCTTTAGAAAATTACATTGCTGAATATAGTGATGAGTATGTCCGTCTAGTCGGCGTTGACACCAAGGCAAAACGTCGCGTCGTGGAATTGCTGGTTCATCGTCCAGGTGGTCAAGCAATCACCACAACTCGCACTGCTGTTAAAGTCAGCAACTCTAGCAATAGTTCTTATGGTGGTGGTAGTGCTGGCAAGATTAGCGCTGACATGATGTCCCGTATTCGTCAACTTTTGTCTCAGGGTTATCGGATTGGTACTGAACATGCCGATGAGCGTCATTTCCGTACTAGCTCTTGGTTTAGCTGCTCACCGATCGCAGCATCGAATGAGTCTGAAGTAATTCGTGCTTTGGAAGCTTGTTTGGCTGAGCATGGTGATGAGTATGTACGTTTGCTTGGTATTGACACCAAGGCAAAGCGTCGTGTATTTGAAGGTATTATTCATCGTCCAGCTAAGTAGCTTATATAGAGAACCTCGCTTTGCGAGGTTCTCTATATCTTAAAAGTGTTGTTAATCGATACTTTAATAACCAAAATATTGGGTTTTGATTGAGCGTAAAGCGCTGCAAAAGGCAGCGAATTAGAGAATTTAGAAAGTAATGCCATCGAACTACTTACCACCTTTAGAACCGATCGGAGATTTTCGCTCCTACGTTTGTGGGGATGTAGTAATCGATCAAACGGCGGCGATCGCATCGGGCGTATTAATCCAAGCCGATCTGGGTGGAAGAATTACGATCGCAGCTGGTGTTTGCATTGGGATGGGAGCAGTGCTTCATGCCCAAGGTGGGTTATTAGAAATTGGGGCTGGAGCAAATTTAGGGGCTGGGGTTCTAGTTTATGGAACTAGCAAAATTGGGGAAGGCGCTTGTATTGGTGCTTCGAGTTCGATTGTACGAGCCGTAATTGGCAAAGGAGCTATCGTCCCGCCTTGTTCTTTGATCAGTGGGTTGGAGCAAAGTTCGGCTGAGAAGGAGGCAAGTCCTGAGATCGCTCAAGAATTAGAGATTAACAATAACTACACTTCACCGACAAATCATTCGTTCACACATACCTACTCATCGGCGCAACCTCTAGCTAATAATCTCGGACAGTCGAGCGGCTTCAATCAAGCCAATGTAAATGCTTCTAATGGGGTTTCAGACAATATTGTTGAGAGATCGACCACAGAGACCTATGTACATACAAGTGTCACGGCAACTTCTGAGAGTGTCATCGCCAATTCTGTCGAGCGAACAGTTACCGAAACTCAGATGGAAATTCCCACCGATGCGATCGCCGATCAGTCCTTAGAATCTGCTGAAGTCACTGATAGCGATCAAATTAATTCAGCCGTAAATCCTATGGGAAGCGATATTTCCGCACTGGCAACTGCTAATTCTGCACAGGCGAAGGCTCATGCTCAATCTCAAATTAATCGCTTCATCAAAAGACTTTATCCTCAAAATTAAACCACCCATATAAAGCTTTGCAATTTTTGATAAAGCTCATAAGGTAGAAAGAAATGTTTTGCACTTCTTTCTACCTTATGGGCTTTATGGCTTAACTTATAGCGAGATTGCCATATGTGATGATGATCACTCCAAACATGACATCTAAATTACACTCTCATTTAGTTCTAGCAACTATCATGAAATGTAAGTAAATTTGCTTTTTACACCTAAACTTCCATTTAGTTCGGTGTGAAACAAGCTCATAGATGAAGCTCTCCCAGAGCAAAGGAAACAAAAAGACGTAATTTTGAGTCATTTGGTATCGTTGGGATGATTTTGCAGGAGGAATATGAAGATGAATAGCATTTTTAGCATTAAATCTAGTATTGCCTTGCTGGTTTTGGGTACTGCTATGCTCTCAGCCCCAAAACAACCAGTAAAATCAACATTAGAAGCATTTAGTTCTTACCAACCCGCGATCGCAGCTTCAGCTGTCGGAGCGATTGCCAACACTATGCAATACGACTTTGTCTAATTCAATAAGGTAAAGGCAATACTAAGGATCACCTTTACCAAAAAACTAGAGGCAGCGCTTGGCGCTGCCTCTAGTTTTTTGGGTTTGTATGGCGACAGCTAGATAAAACGGTAGAATATTAAAGAAAATTTTTGGCTTTGGTGGACAAGGGGCAATTTTGGAAAAAGGTACGCTAGTCGAAGTGAAATTGCATGGTGATCGCCGCCTTGTCGTAATTGATCGCCCTGAAGGTAAAAAACATTTTCAAGCGATCGATGAAAATGGCAATACCCACACCATTCATCCCCGCGAAATTAATTACACCATCAAAGCTAGTGGTGAAGGCACAAGTTTTAACCATCTGCAAATTCCCTCATTTTTGCAAAAAATCGAAAAATTTCTCGATCCTTCAAGCCTCGAAGTCGCATGGGAGATTTTAGTTGAAGATAACCAAGCTACTAGTCCTAACGATCTTGCTAATCTTTTATTCTCAGAATTATCGGCTGTTACTTCCTATGCTTCCTATTGCTTACTAAGTAATGACAAAATTTATTTTAAGCAAAAAGGTGAGCTCTATGAGCCGCGATCGCTTTCTCAAGTTTCAGAGCTAAAACATCAAGCGGAAGCTGCGGCTCAACGCGCTAAATTGATTGAAGAGTTTCAGCAAAAGATCACTGATAAGCTCTCAGGTGTTGACGTGACATGGACAACTAGCGATCGCAGTCGGCTAGATTGTTTAGAGCGTTATGCTCTTCATGGTGATGAAGCCTCAGACAAAGCTTCTGCCCAAGAACTATTGAGCTTTGCTAAGCGTTCCAAGAATGAACAGTCAGCATTTCAAATGCTCGTTGATCTTGGCATTTGGAGCGAACATGAAAATCTAAATTTATTGCGTAGCCAAATTCCAATTCGTTTTGCGAATGAATTAATCGCTGCTGCTCAAGAATGCTTCACAGATCCAATACCTGACAGAATAGGAGACTCGCGGCGAGATCTCACGCATCTGCATGTTTATACGATTGATGATATCAGTACTACGGAAATTGATGATGGTCTGAGCATTGAGACGCTAGCAGATGGGAGTAAACGCATTTGGATTCATATTGCCGATCCGACGCGATGGCTCGATCCTGAAAGTGCTTTGGACAAAGATGCTCGTAAGCGCGGTACAAGTGTTTATTTGCCCACGGGCGTGATCCCGATGTTCCCGATGGATTTGGCGACAGGTCCAATGAGCTTAATCGAGAGTAAAGTCTGTCATGCGATGTCTTTTGCTGTTGATCTTGATGCTGTAGGTGCAATTGCCAATTACGAAATTGTCGCGAGTTTGGTGAAGCCAAACTATCGGCTCACCTATGATGATGTCGAAGAAATGTTGCAACTAGGAGTAGAAGACGATCTTGAGCGGCTCGCTGACTATGCCCGTCTTCGTAAAAAATGGCGAGTTGATCAGGGTGCGATCGAAATTCATTTGCCTGATACCAGCGTTAAGGTTGATTCTAAAGATGGCGATCGCCTGACCTTAGAACTAATGGAGGATACATTTTCACGTCAACTTGTTGCCGAGATGATGATTCTTGCAGGTGAGGTTGCTGCTAAATTCGCGCAAACTAATAATATTCCGATCCCCTATCGCTACCAAGAACAACCAGAATTACCGCCCCTCGATACATTGATGCAATTGCCATCGGGCCCCGTGCGCGAATTTGCGATTTGTCGCTGTATGACTAAAGGTTCCTTAGGGTTATATGCCTCGCGCCATTCAGGTTTGGGACTTGATGCTTACGCTCAAGTAACCTCGCCGATCCGTCGTTACAGCGATTTACTCGCCCATTGGCAAATCAAAGCTTTCTTACTCGAAGAACCTTTGCCCTTTACGGCGGAAATGCTCACGGCAATTTTGCAGGCGATCGATCCAGCGATTTGGGATGCTAATCAGGTTGAGAAGCAGTCGGTGCGTTATTGGAGCTTAGAGTATTTGCGCCGTAACAAGGACGTGGTGTGGGAAGCATTGATGCTGGACTGGCTGCGCGAAAATGAAAAATTGGCTCTAGTTCTGATCGAAGACTTAGGTCTGAAGCTGCCCATGCGAATTACACGTCAGATTCAAGTTGGTGATAATCTGCGTATCAAAACTGGTGAAGTCGATCCCCGCAAAGACATTATTTATTTCCTAGAGGCGCAGCAGTCTACCTCAGTGCTAGAAATGGAAATGGAGAGAGATAGCGATCGCCTTGAATCTGAGTATGCAACTTAAAAAGTGCGTTACGCTCAAACGAGAACAGCAATAAAGTTTTAAAAGTGTTGCTGTGCAACACTTTTAAAACTTTATTGCTGTCTTCTTCTTTCTGCAAGACGCATCAATATCTCAGTATGCACTTCACGAGTAATCGGATAGAAATATGCCAATCCTAAGCCAATAATCAAGGCAATTGTTGGTAAGGGACCGATCGCTACTCTGATCGCAAATAGGGCTGAATCGGGCTGAGTTGGTAAAGGCTGACAAGGTACGCTCTCTTGAAATTTTGCCCATGACAGACCAATCCCTAGCAGAAATAACCCACCTGCTAGTCCAAACTTTTGCAGCAGTACCATGAAGGCGTAGAAAATACCCTCGCGGCGCTGACCTGTTTCTAGTTCATCAAGATCTGTGACATCAGGAATCATCGACCAAGGAATGAGATAGGCTGTGGAAACGCCACAACCCGCCATAATCGCGAGGATATACAGCAGCACAACTTGCCCTTCTTGCAAGAAAAATAGTCCTGCTTGCGCAATAATCCAGATTCCTGATCCCATGAAGTAAGCAGCTTTTTTACCAAATCTTTTGCTAATTGCACTCCACACTGGCAGCATTAACAGTGCTGTACCTTGAACTGCGATCGTCACTAGAATAAAATCACTCTCCTGCATCTTCATCCAATTGACTACGAAATAGGGAATGATCGAAGCTGTGATTTGCAACGATAACCATGAGCAGAAGTAAATTCCAATCACGAATAAAAATGGGCGATTGCTGAAGACAATTTTTAATTGTTCAAAAAAGCTCAGTTCTTCGGTATCCGCATCAAGGGATTCATTATGGAGTCGATGTCGATCGCTAGCGATCGCTCTTCTTTTAATCCCCCAAACACACCAATAAATCGAGACGCTAGAAATAATCGCGCAGACTGCACCCAGCACAATATATTGCATCCCACCTGCATTACAACCGCCAACTTGACGGGCTGGATCTTTAAAGAAGGCAAAGATCAATTGGGCAATAAAGAGAGAAAGAATACTGCCGCCAATCGAAAAGGTAAAACGAAAGGTATTCAGACTAGTCCGTTCGTTGTAATCTTGGGTGATTTCAGGCGTGAGGGCGGTATAGGGAAGGTTAACAGCCGTGAAGAAGGTGTTAAATACGATACCTACGATCACGTAATACCAAAAGAGAACCATCTTATCGGTGCTAGGTACTAGCCATTGCGCCAAAAATGACAAGCCAAAGGGAATCGCTGCATAGATCATCCAAGGCAATCGTCTTCCCATTTTGGATTTGGTGCGATCGCTAAGTACTCCGATAATCGGATCGTTAATCGCATCAAAAACTTTGCCGATTAATAACACCAGTCCTGCAAGGGCGGGATCGAGTCCTGCCACATTGGTAAAAAAGAATAATAAAAAAAATGAGAGCAGATTGGTGGTGATCGAAGTACCTAGATCTCCCGCGCCATAGGCAAGCTTTTCACTAAAAGTTAGTTTGGCTTGCGTGAGGTCATACTGGGATGCATCAAAGGAATTCTCAGAATTACTCATACCTTAATTGTGTAATTACAGTTGTCAGATAGTAGCGGCACTTCGTGCCGCTACTATCTGTTGGGTTTTAGAATTGCTTTAGCATAGAGCAAACCTTGCTCGGCATAATGGGAATAGTAATTTTCGTAAGTTATCGTTATGAATCCAGAAAATCCAATTAGTCCAACGCCTGCTAGCTCGAATCAATTGCGAAATTTATTAGTAGCGATCGCCGCGATCCTGCTCACCACAGCCCTATTCTTTGGGTTTCAAGCTCAACAAAGCAGTACATCATTAGATGCAGTTGCGGCGGCGGCAATCCCTATTGATGAGGCTTTGGCAAATGGTAAGCCTACCACCATCGAGTTTTATGCGGATTGGTGTTCGAGTTGTCAGTCAATGGCGGCAGATAACCTATCTCTGGAAAAGGAATATAGCGATCTCATGAATTTTGTGATGTTAAATGTGGACAACACGAAATGGTTGCCAGAGGTAACTAAATATCGCGTGGATGGAATTCCTAGATTTATTTTCTTAGATCGCGCTAATCAGTCGATCGGTGATACTACGGGCGCAGTTCCTCGCGCAATTATGGCGGAAAATATTGAAGCTGCGATCGCTCAAAAGCCTTTGCCCCACAATAGTATTAGTAGCGATCGCACCTCGCCCGTCTCTGAACCTAAAGCCGCAGATATTTCTCAACCACGAGACCACTCATAAAAAAGAAGACACGCTTTGCGTGTCTTCTTTTTTATGAGTGGTCTTGAACAATTTAAAACCGAATAAGCAAATAGTGGCGAGAATCGCCGCTATTTGCTTACCGAAACCGATAATCTACAAAAAGAAGGCGCTTTGCGCCTTCTTTTTGTAGATTATCGGTTTTGGCGAGTTAATTCGGATGGGTTATTCAAACTGGGCGATGTACTTGGGGTATTTGTTGGAGACGAATTAGGAGCGGTATTTGGTAGAGGAATCGTAATATTTTCAATAACACTACTACCATTGTTGCTAGGACTAGCCGACTCAGTAGAATTTGCTGGTGAATTGCTAGGAGCCGAATTACTGTTGTTTGCGGGTAACCTGCCACCACCGAGGAAATAGTCATAGGTTGCGCGTGAAACCTGACGGATTAATTCATTTGCCCGTTGATCGTTGTCCGGACGCTTGACCATCACCGCGATCGCATAGCGCTTACCATTAGGCATATCAACAATGCCCGCATCCCCAACGGCTGAGCCAATATCCCCAGTTTTATGGATGATTCTTGCCTCTGCGCCAATACCCTTTGGCAATAGAGTATTTGTAATTGGGCGGCGCATAATATCCATGAAGCGATCGCGACTGCGTGGCTCGATCAATTTACCTTTATCCAGCATCGCTAATAAGGACACCATATCTTGAGTACTAATTGTATTTGTACCTTCGAGATCTGGAAGTTGGTTATTCACCACCACGTTATTTAGTCCCCAAGATTTAAAGCGTTGATTAAGTGCTGAAAACCCACCTAGCCGTTTGATGATCATGTTGGTCGCAGTGTTATCACTGATCACAATCATTTGTGTTGCCACTTCAAGAGCCGAGATTTTTGTGCCTGTTGGTAAAAATTGGAAATCACCTGCTTCCCCAACCTTGACATCGGCAGTGATCTCTAGCTGCTCATCAAGCTTGATTTTCCCAGCATCCACATCTTGAAAAAAGGCAACCAAAATTGGGGATTTAATTGTACTAGCCGCTGTGATCGGCTGATTTGCTCCAATTTGCGCATATGCACCAGAGTCGAGATCAACCACCATCATTTGCATAGAAAGATCTTTTTCTTTAGTTGCTAAGTCTTTAACCTTACTCAGCAATGGCGTTGCCTCAGTTTTGAGATCAAGGGGAATAGGATCTTGAGATTTATTTGGATCATCTTTGACTAGCAATTCTGTCGCAGTAGTCTTTGCGGCAATAGATTGCTGATTTTGCCAGAAAGAGATGGCTGTCCCAGCGATCACGCTCAGTCCAATGCCTGCGATCGCGAGACGCAAGAATTGCCACCCAAGAGACTTGATAGGTGACTTGATTGGGATCGCCCGATTATTGCTCCCACTTGCTTTTTTGCGTGGTCTTAATTCAGTTTTATTGTCAGAGCGATCGAGTCGTTGCTCTGTACGAGCTTCGACAAATCCTTGACGGTTAGGCAATGGCTTTATCTTGTTCTCAGGTCGCCCTTCATAATTACGATCTGAACGATTGTTAAATCGATTGTCTATGATTGGTTCAGGCGATCGTATTGGTTCAGGCGATCGTATTGGTTCAGGCGATCGCCCAAGACGACTTTTGGATTCAGAATTAATTGGTCTAAGAACAGAGTCACTATTGCTTGTCACAGCCTTGGCGCGACGCTCACGCAACTTATTTAAACGCGCTTCTCGACTTTTTTCGGTAGCGTCAGGCGATGAAAAGTTTCTGGGTTCCACTGCTATTTATAACTCCGATACAAAAATGTCTCTACATATCTATTTTCAAATGATTTACGAAGTAAATCATTTGATCATTTGAAAGTTAATCAAGATGAGCCGTAGCCCAATTAACTTGGCGCAAAATTCCCCGCAGCATGGCAACTTCTGATGGACTCAGATTTGCTCGATCAAAGATGTGCCGAAACTTTCGCAATCGATGAACGGCGGTATGCGGATAAACATAGCCGATCTTCAGTAATACTGCTTCAAGTTTCTGATAGCAAGCTTCTAGGTCTGCGCGTGTAGCAAGGTCTATGGGTGCTGACTCTATCAAATCTTGCGCGATTTGGCTAGTCAAATTTTCATGACATTGGGAATTTTCCCTAATACTTTCTTTCATCAATTGCAGTTGGTAGCAACAGATACCAACTGCCTGTGCCAAATTTAGTGAAGGATATTCAGGATTGACTGGGATTCGTATCACTTGCTGGCAATGCTGGATTTCGGCATTGCTTAAGCCACGATCCTCTGCACCAAAGACGATCGCACTAGTTTCGGCTTGCATTAACCAAGTCAAACCTTTATGGGGATCAGTCACTTTCATCTCGCCTTTGTCAATGCGCCCTGCGGTGGCGATCGCCCGATTGCAGCCAACTAATGCATCTGGCACACTATCCACAATCCTTGCATTTTCTAAAATTTCTGGGGCATGGACTGCCATGTGTTGTGCTTCATCACTAAAGCGATCGCATAGAGGGTTCACCAACCATAACTCCGTCAGCCCAAAGTTTTTCATCACCCTTGCCACTGAGCCAAGGTTCCGCGCCCCCGCAGTCTCGACTAACACAATTCTGATATTTGACATAGCCTCAAACTTTACGTTACTAAAACTCATGAAAGCATTGCTTTGCAATGCTTTCATGACTAAATTGCTGTGCCAAGTAAATACAACAAGCTCATCCTGATGGCGACACCATTAGTTACTTGTTTATCGATCAGGCTCAAGCGCGGATCGTCCATCAAGTCAGAGCTAATCTCTACACCACGATTAACGGGGCCGGGGTGCAAAACTTGGACATTGGGTGCACATTTGGCTAGGCGATCGCGCGTAATCCCATACCTTGCATGATATTCCCGCAAGCTAGGAATTAAGAATTGCCCCATCCGCTCCATTTGCAAGCGCAGAGTCATCACAAAATCAGCATCCTCAAGGGCTGGCTCTAGAGAGTAATGAATTTTTGCACCATATTCGGCAAATTCTGGCGGTAATAATGTTGGTGGGGCGGCGAGATGCACATCTGCGCCATTGGTAAGCAAACTCCAGAGATTCGATCGCGCTACCCGTGAATGCAAAATATCGCCAACGATCGCTACTTTTTTACCTTTTAGATCTTTTGCCGTGGGAGCCTTGGGATTGAGATACATGCAGAGAGTTAACAGATCGAGCAATGCTTGAGATGGATGTTCATGCTTGCCATCACCAGCATTGAGGATTGCCACTTTGCCACTGAGGGCATCCATATCGCGGGCGATCGCTAAAGGTACACCCGCCGATTGATGACGGATTACCATAATGTCCGTACCCATGGCAAGAAAAGTCCGCGCTGTATCGAGGATTGTTTCACCCTTGGTGAGCGCAGATGTCCCAGGGGCAAAGTTTAAGGTGTCGGCTGAGAGTCGCTTGGCGGCAAGCTCAAAACTATTGCGAGTACGAGTCGAAGATTCAAAGAACAAATTAGCGACAACTTTGCTCTGCAAGGTTGGCACTTTTTTATTGCGGCGTGATAAAACTTCTAAGAAGCTAACGGCAGTTTGTAAGACCGTTTCATAATCATTCGGCGTAAAATCGGCTAGCGAGATCACATGTCGTCGCTGCCAAGTAAGTTCAGTCATGATGCTTTAAAGCTAGGAGATAAGAGATATGCCCGAAAGTACGCCGATGGGGGCTGGGGCAACCATGTCGTCTGGCAAGAAAGCGCGTGAGCTAACTAGTACTAGAGTAAACAAAAAGATTGCAAAGATGATGAACGGTGCAATGTATTGACGAAAAAATGGCACGGTTTTAAATCATAGAAGACAATCATATTATCTACGATTTAAACCCTAAGTAGCTAGGCACAATTAAATATAAAACCCCAAAATCTGTACCGCCCGCGCAGCGGGCGGTACAGATTTTGACTCTAGTTTTTTAATTATGTCGAGGTACTTAAAATAATGCTATATTAATAAGCCTGCTAAAATATCCAAATAGTATTGAACTAGATCAACCAAAGAAACTAGAGCTATAAACCCATGATGAAGTTGAGATTAAAGCGATTTGGCAAGAAATTTGAAGCCAGCTATCGCATCGTTGCCGTAAACAGCACCAGCCGCCGCGATGGTCGTCCTCTTGCTGAACTCGGTTTCTATAACCCACGTACCAAAGAAACCCAACTGGATGTACCTGCGATCGTTCTTCGCATCAAGCAAGGCGCTCAACCTACTGATACAGTACGTCGCATCCTCGAAAAAGCAAAAGTATTCGATCTCGTTACTGCTTAATTTTTGAATTAGTTCTAAATTCGTGCAAATCTAAACTTGTGCCAGACTATAACGCCTTAATTAGTTTTTTGCTGAAGCCATTATTAGCTCATCCAGACGCGCTGCGGGTAGATTTTGAGTCAAATAGCAAAAGCGATCGCGTCTGGATCAGAGTTGCTTTCGATCCAGAAGATCGAGGGCGAATTTTTGGTAAAGGGGGACGGACGATTCAAGCAGTTCGGACTGTGGTGATGACTGCCGCTGAAGAAGCTGGACATAGCGCCAGATTTGAAGTTTTTGACCCAAACCCCAACTCAAATTCTGACGATTATCAAGACCGAAATGCAGAGTATTCAGATCCCGAACGACAACAAATACAAGTTGAGCGTCCTCGGATCAATGTCGAAAAACCGAAGCGACGGGAAATCGTTAATTAAAATCAATAACTAAAATATTGGGGGTGCGTTGCACCCCTTTTATTTTTGTAAATCCAGTGAGAGCAAATATATGAATGTTGGCGCGGAGATCCTTTGTATTGGCACAGAGTTATTGTTGGGCGAGATACTCAATAGTAATGCTCAGTATTTAGCTCAGCAACTTGCCTTGCTGGGAGTGCCACATTTTTATCAAACCGTTGTTGGCGACAACCCCGATCGCATTCATCAAGCTTTAGAAATTGCGGCGAGTCGCTCTAACTTAATCATCACTACTGGTGGGCTTGGTCCCACACCCGATGATTTGACAACTGAAGCGATCGCTAATTTTTTTAATACACCTCTCGAAGAACGTCCCGAAATTTGGGAGCGCATCCAGCAGATGGCAGCGCAAACTGGACGGACTCTCACACCTAACAATCGCAAACAAGCTCTACTGCCCAAGGGTGCAGAAATATTACATAATCCCGTCGGGACTGCCCCAGGGATGATCTGGGAACCACAGCCCAATTTATTGATCCTTACTTTTCCTGGTGTGCCTAGCGAGATGCATCCCATGTGGGAGCAAACTGCTGCTCCATTGCTGCAAGCCCGAAACTATGGGCAAGGTACATTTCACTCTAAGGTTTTGCTTTACTGGGGCATAGCTGAATCTGCCCTTGCTACGAAAGTCAATCACTTATTCGATCTCAAGAACCCCACTGTTGCGCCCTATGCCAATTATGGTCAAGCAAGACTACGAATTACTGCAAGGGCTAATACTCAAGAAGAGGCGATCGCCTTAATCGCTCCTGTCGAAGCTGAGATTCGTCAACTCACGGGAGAGTTTTGCTATGGCACTGATGAGGATACGCTTGCGAGTGTTGCTGGTAGCCTTTTACAAGGGCGTGGGCAAACTCTTGCAGTTGCTGAATCTTGCACGGGCGGATGGTTGGGTGAGACTTTAACCGAGGTTTCAGGCAGTTCTAGTTATTTTCTTGGTGGTGTAATTAGTTATAGCAATGATGTCAAAGTTGATTTACTCAATGTCGATCGCCAAATTCTCGATCAGCATGGTGCGGTCAGTGCGATCGTGGCTGAACAAATGGCGATCGGGATCAAAACAAAACTCAAATCGGATTGGGGGATTAGTATTACGGGGATCGCGGGACCAAATGGTGGCACTGAGACTAAACCTGTTGGCTTGATTTATGTTGGGATCGCGCGTCCAGATGGCAAAGTCGAGGCGATCGAGTTGCGTTTTAGTCCCTCTAGAGGAAGAAATTGGATTAGAAAGGCAACTGTAATGTCAGCTTTAGATTTGTTTAGGAAAAGATTTGTTATGATTAAGTAAATAAACCTAGACGATGATAGGGAGCCAATTATAGTGAAAGCGATCAAGAAAGCACTGAAAGAGATCGGCGAAATTCTAAATCGCGTTCTGGAAGCCCTTTTGGGACAAAATCAGCCCCAGCCTGAGTTGATTCCTATACCTGTAAGAAACAACTCTCGGCGCGTTAATCGCTATTAAGGTTATAAGACTCGCTTTGCGGGTCTTATATTTTGTGGGGGGAGCGTTTGACGATTTACATAAAAGAAAAGGGGTAGTGCAAATCACTACCCCTTTTCTTTTATGTAAATCAAGTTTTGGTTACATGCAGTAAAGAGATTGTTGAGGCGATCGCAGACAAAGCAAAAAAGTAAAACAATCTCACTGGCTAAGTGAGGAATCAAAACAAAGCAAGTTTTGCTTTGGTTTAATTCTAAAAATTTGTAAGGCTATAAATCGACATGCGCATTTTTACATTAAGTTATTTAGGTTTATATAGCTAAATAATGCATGAATATTTCTGTGTAGTACACCAATTTAGGTGATTAGCCTGAAACTTGATTTTAAACATATATGCCCTATAGTCAGATTAGATAGAAAAATTTCGTCTAATACATAGTCAAGCCATGCGCTATCTCACGATTATCTTCGCGGCATTGGTCATTAATGGTTGCAGCCCAGTACCTCCGAAGCCAAATCAGCGCACTCCTTCGACATCGCCGAGCGGCAAGTTTGTTTTGACCGTTCCCATTGAGCGCGACCCGACCGACCGAAATCTGCCCTTCTGGCGAGTCACCATTTCTGACACAACAGGCAAGCTGCTCTACAAAGACGACAGTAAGTTCATTGGCAAGCTGAACGTTTACTGGTGCTGGGACAGTGCAGATCGAGTCTGGCTCTACAACAGTGATGACGGCGCAATGTATGTCTGGCAGGTTCTTGACAGCCAGTGGCAGCGGTTGCCATTCACAGTGGCAGAACCACTCAAACCGCCAGATGAGTTGTTGCCCGATTACGAAAGGAATAGGAATAAGTGAGATTCACGCAGTCTAACCATGCACTCCGCCGCCGTTGCTGAGCTTGGGGAGAGGTGGTGCAAATCACCGCCTCTTTTCTTTTAGGCAAATTAAATTTTCGGTACATCCAGCGGATAGATTGTTGGGGCGATCGCAAACAAAGCCTAAGAGTAAAAAAATCTCTCTAACTAAGTCTGGGATCAGATCTAAAAATTTGCGTGGTTGTGGCTCAACTTGCGTATTTTTGTATTGAGTGGTTCAGGTTTATATAGCTAAATAATGCATGATATTGTTGGGCTAAGATCCCAAATAGGCGATTAGGCAGAATTTTTCTGCTTAATCGCCTATTTGGGATCTTAGGCAAAATTTTTCTGTGTAATATCCCGTATAGGGTGTATAACTAGAAACTTGACTTTCAGCCTATATACCCTATAGTTCAGATTAGACAGAAAAATTCCGTCTAATACGTTATGTGTCTGGAGTTTTAGATTGCGCATTGAAATTGTCTGTAACATTTGCTCCGATGATAAATCGGAAGAGCAATCCTCTTTCGTAAGCTATTCGCGTCTCTGCTCTATTCGTGATGATGGAATTTATGAATTTAAATGCCCAGAAGGACACCGATCAACAACGGTTTTACGTACACCAAAGCATGAGGTTCTTTTTGCGATTGACTCAAATGCCTTGCTCGATGGGTATTTACGAGAATCTATCGCTAGTTTTGCTGCATCCCTTGAACGATTTTATGAGTTCGTAATTCGCGTCATCTGTCGATCAAAGTCTATCTCTCAGCAAGGTATTGAGAAATGCTGGAAGTCGATATCAAAGCATTCAGAGCGGCAACTTGGCGCTTTTACCATGCTCTGGTTTGTGGAGATGGGTGATCCTCCAAACTTACTTTCAAATAAGATGATTGAATTAAGAAATCAAGTCATTCATCAAGGTAAAGTGCCTACTTATCAAGAGTGCATCGACTTCGGAAAAGCAGTTATTGATGTAATTTCTCCAATCGAATATAAGATGCTTGATAAGTTTTCAGACAGTCACACAGATGAATGTTTTGCATTGTCCAGATCTGTAAAAGAAAAACACGAACAACCACTTACTACTTTGAGCATTTTCTCTCCATTAGATGCAGCAATTCGAGAAAATGAGAGTCTTGAAACATGCTTGGATCGACTACGTTTACAGCGCAAAAATCAGGGTGTACCGTCCATTGGTTCAGAGCTTATTCGAGCTACAACAGTGCATCGCGTGCCGAAAGAGACATAACAACCGCAATGCACCGAAACCTCTGAATATAAGGTCTTTTAGCCAAGATTATCTACGTCCGATGATTGCAAACATTAGACATTAACTGAAGGCATGAGAAAAGTTTTCTTAATCTGTTCGGCTATCATTCTCTTTTGGGTCATAACCTTTTGGGTTATTAAAAAGCCAGAGAAGTCTCGCGATGCTTGATTAATGTCTCTACGGGCAAAGCGCTACGAAGATGTTGCCAAGGTAGAACTTGATTAACATCCCAATCCTCATGAACATACCAAGCTAGAGGCGGTAACTGTCCGCGCAATTCCTTAAAAGCACGTTTATAGGAACCATCACTAGGAACATCGCCATCGCTATAGCTGCAAGCTAGACGCAATAGCTTAGTCAGACGGCGATCGCCCCTTGAAATTAGACCCTGCACAATTGAGTCCTTATAACTTTCAGGGCGAAAGTCTATGCCTTTAGGTAATAATTTCTTACGGAAATACTGCATTTTCTTTTCAGCAGTAGTACTGATACCCTGCCATTGCCAAGGCGTATGAGACTTAGGCACAAATGTACTGCAACCAAAAGTAAGCTTCAGCTTTGGTGCAATTTTGCGGAGAGAAATGAGCATCTCAATCGTTTGATCGATATCGTCATCATTTTCCATCGGTACGCCCGCCATGCCATAGAGTTTTAACGATTTCAATCCACCAGCTTGTGCATTGATCGCCGCTTGCTTGATTTCATCATTATGTAACTTCTTATTAATGATTTCGCGCAAACGTTCTGAACCGCTTTCAATCGCAATGGTGACAGAACGACTATCACGAGTAGAGAGAATTCTTGCTAATTTTTCCGTTAGGGTATTGGTACGGACTGAGGCAAGACTGAGGCGCACATCGTCAAATTGAGGCTGAGCGAGATGATCGAGCAAGGTATCAAATTCAGGATGTTGGGTAATCGATGCACCAAGTAAGCCTAAGCGTTTAGTTACTTCTAATCCTTTTGCGATCGCAGGTACCAGACTAG
The DNA here is from genome assembly GCA_044354985.1 of Pseudanabaena sp. Taxonomy (GTDB): domain Bacteria; phylum Cyanobacteriota; class Cyanobacteriia; order Pseudanabaenales; family Pseudanabaenaceae; genus Pseudanabaena. The sequence goes on from JBIKYZ010000017.1 coordinate 36,888, forward strand.
TCTCTAAACTAGCGGTTCTAAAGGGAAGCGTTAAATAACTCGCCAAGCAGAAGCGGCACATCTCTGGACAACTCCGCACTACTTCCACCATAAAAATGCTTTCCCATGCGGCTTTCTCTGTAACCACTGTAGAGGCTGAGAGGGTGTTCCCTTTATAGGTTTGTTTGTGGATTGTGGAAGGAATTTCAGAATCTATGGGTTGAATGGACGCGATCGCACCATCATCGGATTCGTAGGTTACTTCATACAATAACGGAACGTAAATTCCATCTAATTTAGCTAAATGGCGCAATTTCACTTCACGGCTAGCATTACGAACTTCTTGATAAGCATTTAAGAAGTTCCCAATCAATTCTTCGCCATCACCAAGTAGCACAATATCAAACCATGCTGCAAATGGTTCTGGATTGGCGGTGAGAACTGGGCCTCCACCAAATACTAACGGATGCTCGTCAGTGCGATCGCAGGTATCGATGGGAATCTCAAATTTTTTTAAAGCGGCAAGAATATTGACATAATCTAGTTCCCATGAAAACGAAAAGCCTAATATTTCAATCTTCCTTGGTAAGTCCTCATGGGCATCGGTAAACCATCGACTCACGTTGATCTGCGATCGCGTGGCTAAATTTGCCCATACGCCTTGATAGCCTAAGCTCGTAATTCCCACGGTGTAGGTGTTGGGGAAAGCAAAAACAATATTTACTGCATCGTGATCTGGTGTGGCTGGGTCAAAAAGTAAATGTTCGGACTGAAAGTAAGATTGGTTCAACGTTTCGGCAATATATCGCAATATCGCTATTATGCCATATCTAAATGGACTCAAAACGAAGCAGAGAGTCACGGCACTTTGTGCCGTGACTCTCTTGTTCAACTCTTTGGTAGGGTGTGTTAGTGATAGCGTAACGCACCTGCGGTTATTGGGTGCGTTACGCTGACGCTAACACACCCTACGAGCTAAGAATTACGAGCAATTTGGGGTTTTCCCGACTGGCTGCTAGAGTTATATTTTATTAAACTGCCAATGGATTTCTTATGTCAGAACAAACAACATATTTAGAGCTATCTGAAGGAGATAGTGGTTCTCACAAGTTTTATGAAGTAATTGTGAATCAATACTTCGGACAGAATTAGAAAATATAGAAAAAAAGCTATTCATCGTATAAGGTGCGGTTATTGAACACCAGCACCGAAATGAATAGCATAAATTTCATATTACCCAGTCTACTGAGTAAACCAC
>JBIKYZ010000404.1:0-3833 GCA_044354985.1 Pseudanabaena sp.
TTTCTAGTCGTCTTAATCGCAAAATCCTTGCTCACACTCTTTGTTTTTGGCTCAACCGACACTCTCTTCATCCTTTACAGTTTGAAGAATTGGTTGTTTCATAATTCTTTGTTGCACATCGCGTATTTCAAGTTATTTAAGATTGTATGATATCCAGTCAAGCGATCGCCCCTAATCACCCAACACCCGATCGCCTATTTCCCTCACAAACAGCGATCGCCCCTCATCACCCACAAAAAACGATCGCCTATTCCCCCACATCAACCAGCGATTGCCCCTGCCCACCAAAACCCGATCTCCTATTTCCCACATCAACCAGCGATCGCCTCTCACCACCCACAAACCCGATCGCCTAAATCTCAACATAAAACAGCGATCGCCTTGCTAATTTATATTGACGATTGCGTTAGAATTAATGCAAAACAAGTAGTAGAGCCGTAATATTATGCAAATAAAAGAACTCACTACCGAACAGTTTCGTTTACTAGTTCGTGAAGTTGTAATTGAAGTGCTAGAAGAATATATCGATCTAGATGAAGGTAAGAAGTTAAAAAAATCGGTTGTGGAACGTTTATTACGACAACAACAGCAACCGACTGTTATTCCTGCGGCTCAAGCTATGCAATCATTGGGGCTTAATTGGGGTGAGCTATAGCATTGATTTTACTTCTGAGGCGATCGCTGATCTTGCGAAAATCGACCGCACTAATCAAATACGGATAGCTCGTAAAATCAAGTGGTTAGGCGAGAATTTTGAAAAAATTACGCCTCTATCGCTTTCTGGCAATTTATCAAGCTTTTTTTAAGCTCCGTGTTGGAGATTATCGAGTTATTTATGCGATCGCTCAATCACAAAAAAGCCTTGCCATCCATCAGGTCGGACATCGTAGAGAAATTTATGATTAGATGAATGATCGCCTATTCCCTCAAATCAACCAGCAATCGCCCCTCACCACCCACAAAACCCGATCACCTATTTCCCACACAAAACAGCGATCTCCTCTTCATGTTAGTGATCCTAGATTAGAATAGTGTTGATAATGCTTGCTTTAGCTTTAAATCTATGATTACAACTATTAAGAACAAGCAATTATTTGTTTTGTTGAACGAGCTAAAGTCTAGTCTGGTAGAACTCTATGGAGACAGATTGTTTTCGATGATTCTTTTTGGTTCTCATGCAAGAGGAGAGGCTACTTCTGAATCAGATATTGATGTGATGGTAGTTTTGGCAGATCCTGTTAACGCAGTTGAGGAGCGATCAAGAATGTCTAGTCTTTTTTGGTACTTCTTGAGGGAATATGATGAACTAATCTCAATTATCCCAATATCAAAATCTCGGTTTTTAGCAGGTGAAATTTCTTTTCTGAGAGTGGTTAGGCGTGAAGGTATTGAGGTATGAATGAATTAGCAAAGTTCTTGCTATTATCCAATGACGATTTGGAAACTGCTCAATTATTATGCGATTGTGGACGTTATCGTTCTGCTATATCGCGTGCTTACTATGCCATGTTTTATATGACTCAATATTTACTTCTCTCTGAAGGATTGGATACTTCTACTCACAAAGGAGTTCTCAAGATGATTAGTCTTCATTTTGTGAAAACAGGAAAAATAACTCCAAGCGTTGCAGACTTACTGAGGGAGGCTTACGATGCTAGGCAAACTTGTGATTATGAATCTGATATGACTGAGGATGAGGAAATGGCGAAAAATGCGATCGCTAACGCTCAAACTTTTATTTCTGAAGTTAAAATGCTACTTTCTTAGAATTAGTGATCGCCTAGTCCCCATACCAAACACCGATCGCCCCCTCAACACCCACAAACCCGATCACCAAAACCTCAACATCAAACTGAGCCTAAGTTTAAGAAAGAACTAATTCTGGTTCGGTAATAAGCCGTAATAATTTTACTGGTTCGATTGTTTCCATTGCGAAGGTTTTGCCTTGTTGATCGGTAAAGTCGATTAGAAAAGCTTTATGATCAAACGACATTAAGACCGTTCCCATTTGTCCTCGGCGAAGTAAGATTTTCTGATGGGTAACTTTGTGAGTGGCGATCGCATCTTCAGTTAGAGCTACAAGATCGTATTCTTGGATTTCGTTCATAGTGTTTTTAAATCAATAGGGTAAGTATTAGTTAGGCGTGGAAAGTCTTCTGTAATTTTAATAATCCAACAACTTAGAACTAAGGATTCGCCAACATCGGTGCAAAGTGAAAATGCAAGATCGTAATGAGTACCATATTGATCGATTTTAAAAAGTTCGGCTTCACCTTCGATAGCTGCTTCTTGTAGAGCTTGTTCTAGAATTTCTTTGTTGGCGATGGTAATCCCAAGACGCTTTTCAAAAAGTAGGGCTTTATGTTTACCTTTCTGGTGTTCATAGTTCAGACAATATCTTTCGAGTTTGTCACCTAGTTCGGCTTTATCGCCGTTTGGTAGTTTCATAGGATTGAAGCTGTGGATATATCTAATTTTAATACTTGTCAGACTATTTGGACAGATCGCCTCTCACACCACCCAAACCCGATCGCCCATTTCCCCATCAAACAGCGATCGCACCCTTCATCACTCAATAAATCCGATCGCCTATTCTCCTCAAATCAAAGCATGATCGCCCTCACCACCCATAAAACCCAATCGCCTATTTCCGCACATCAAACAGCGATCGCACCCTCAAAACCCAACACCCGATCGCCTAAATCTCCACATCAAACAGCGATCGCCTATCACCACACACAAACCCGATCTCCTATCACCTCAACATCAGCCAGCGATCGCCCCTTCATCACCCAAAACCCGATCGCCTATTTCTCCCCATCAAACAGCGATCGCACCCTCAAAACCCAACACCCGATCGCCTATTTCTCCCACATCAAACAGCGATTGTCTAAATTTCAACATCAAAACAGCGATCACCTAAATTATGAATATTTCATTTAGATCCTGATTCGTTATAATATTAGCGATAAATTTGCTAAAGAGGGTCAAATATATGACTAGTCGTGAGCAGCTTATCCAAGAACTTACAGAGGTTCCAGATGAGTTAGTAAAAGTAGTTTTAGATTTTTTACATCGGGTTAAGACGACACGTATTCATCATCCTTTAGCCAAATTTGCAGGTATTTTGAGTGATGCTGAAGCTGCTGATTTGCAGAACATAATTAGATCGGATTGCCGTCAGGTGGATATAAATGAGTGGTGAAATTGCGCTAGATACTTCCGTTACAGTTCGTTTTCTGAATGGCGATCCTGAAGTTGTTTCAAGGGTTTTGGCGTTGCCAGAAATATTTTTGTCGGCGATTGTGGCGGGAGAGTTATTGTTTGGTGCAGAGAACTCCACTCGCGCATTAAAAAATTTACCTCGCTATTTGGAGTTTATTGAGGCTTGTGTGGTTGTTCCGATTGAGAGAAAAACGGCGGTTGTTTATGCACAAACTCGTTTGGCTTTGAAGCGAAAGGGGCGACCAATTCCAATGAATGATGTTTGGATTGCGGCGCATTGTTTGGAACAGGGTTGGGTGCTTGTGACTGATGATTCAGATTTTGATTATGTGGATGGTTTGGTGATAGAGCATTGGTAAGGATCGCCCCTTCATCACCCAACACCCGATCGCCTAAATAGACCTCTTGCAGAACCAAAAACATGTTAGATTTATAAGCTTTTTATCAGAACTCAAATTAAGCGATGAAATACGAAGCCAGACAAAATCTATCAGCGACAGAATTTAAACGGTTATTTGGAGTAAGAAGAGAAACATTTGCTCAAATGACGGAACTAATGCAACAAGCAGCCCAAAGCAAAGGACAAGGCGGTGTAGAACCAAAGCTAA
>JBIKYZ010000405.1:0-3828 GCA_044354985.1 Pseudanabaena sp.
GGCAAATACTACTATCTTAGTACTCCTAAATCATTAGTGCTTCGATTTCTCATGCCCAATATTTGGGCATCTCTTAATGTGCCGTTCATCCATTTTTTGCTTCAATTTTTTCCAAACTCCAAATTCCTAATGAAACCGAGATATTATGGCAGTTTGCTCAATCATCGGTCGAAGAAGCCAAAACTCAAGGAGCAAAATTTACAGAATTTCAGATTGACAAAGCCAATATTTACACTTGGCTAGCTTGGCAAAATCCCCCAGGAAGACAGTTACACCAAGCCGTGATGGAGAAAATTCTTGATCCAAAGCATCCACGCGCTCAGAAGTTTGTGACTTGGTTTAAGGAATTGTATGGCTTGTAAGCGATCGCAAAAGAGACTCTACAATTGATGAATTGCCTCTACTTTTTTAGCATTAAACCGATCAGCTCAAATGATTGACAACGTTTGCAAATTCCTTGCAGAAAGCTACTCCACCGACTTTGCCAGTTGGCTACTAGGCAAACCAATCACTCTAACCAAAATTGAACAATCTGAACTCGCAGTCGAACCAATTCGCGCCGACTCCGTAATATTTCTCGAATCAGCCGAAATCATCCTGCATATAGAATTTCAAACAGAACCCAATCAAAATATCCCTTTCCGCATGACCGACTACCGACTGCGGCTATATCGTAAATATCCCGAAAGAAAAGTCCATCAAGTCGTCATCTATCTCAGTCCCAGCAAATCCCCCTTAGTCCATGAAACCACATTTAATCTCGAAGAACTACGCCATAAATTCAACGTGATCAGACTATGGGAACAACCAACAGCAATATTTCAGCAATATCAAGGACTATTACCCTTTGCCACCCTATCCCAAACCAACGCCCCAGAAGAAACCTTAAGGCAAGTGGCGAGGCAAATCGAAAATATTGCCGACAAGCAACTCCAAAGTAACGTAGCCGCTTCGACCGCTATAATATCTGGTATAGCCCTAAGCAAAGAAATCATCAAAAGATTACTCAGGAGCGACATCATGAAAGAATCAGTAATTTATCAAGAGATATTACATCAAGGTTTAGCTGAAGGTAAGGCTAGAGGTTTAGCTGAGGGTAAGGCTAAAGGCTTAGCTGAAGGTAAGGCTAGAGGTTTAGCTGAAGGTAAAGCTAAAGGCTTAACTGAAGCAACGAATCAAATTGCGATCAATATGCTGCGTTCTAACATTGCTGTAGATGTGGTTGCTCAAGTGACTGGACTAACAGTTAAGCAGGTACAAAAGCTTTCTGCTAAAAAGCCTCAGAAGCCTAAAAATTAGTAGCGATCGCAAAAGAGCATCAACAATTCATGAATTGTTGATGCTCTTTTCTGATGCTGATTTGCATTAAACTGATCGCGTCATTTGCACGCGATAGCGTTCTTTTTTAGTAATCATAATTTCGCCAATCGTGACTCGTCCTTTGCCGCGAATTGCGATGAGGTCGCCTGCTTTGAGTTGGAAGTTGGGCGAAGATATAGTCTTCCAATTGACGCGCACATCTTCGCCGTTGATCAAGTCCACCATTTTGCTGCGCGACATTCCGAACCCAAAAGAGGCGATCGCATCTAGTCTCAACGAAGCTTCAGTGGAAGTGAGTTCCTTAGTGACGGGTATGCGAATTTTCAGTTCTTCCCAAGCGATCGCATTTACCTTAACGGGAACTGTGCGGACTTGAGTGAAATGGAGTTGCAAATATTCCATCAATTCAGGTACAACGATCGCCTGTGCACCTTTTTCACCCAAAACATTCACATCACCGACCTTTTGGCGCTCGATGCCACAGCCCAGCAAAGCACCAAGAAAGTCGCGATGGGTGGCGGTGTCGAACAAAAAATTACCAGAGATCGAAATCGGTGTGAGGCTAACCATTGATATATCAAGGGGCAACTCACTACGAGCGATCGCTAATCTTTGGCGTTCGGCTTGCTCGTAACCGCCCCGTGCTATGCATTGGATCTCGGTCATTTTGCCAAATACTCGCAATGCCTCAGCAACTTCGGGCGGCGACAAAAAATCGCTGCACACGACTTCCCAAGTTTGGATAGCGCGATCGCCTAAATCCAATAGTCGGCTAATCGTCTCTCTGTTTTCAACATGATTAAGGAGGTCACGGGGTAGCATTAGATCTCGTCAAATTCCTCTTCGGGAATGCGTTGTTTGGACTTGTCTGGAATCTTGGTTTCACCCCAAGCATCACGGATTTGTTGTTGGGTTTCGTTACGAAAATTAGGCTTAGAGTCTAGATAATCATCTTCAAAATCATCGTAATCGTCATCGTAATTGTTGCTCGACGATGGTGGTGGTGCGATCGGGCGCGATGGCTCAGGACGAGCTTCGGCTCTGGCTTGACGACGTTGCGGCGGGTTAACAGGCACACGCTCCTCTGCCCAATTGTCGCCATCATCCCAAGATTGCTCTTGACGATAGACGGGGCGTTGTTGTTGTGGTGGTGGCGAATAGGTGCTTCTTGTGCCTGACGACAGGGCATTGTCACGAATTGTTGTTGATGGTGGCATGTAGTCATCATCGAAGTCATCTTCCCAAGGTGCTTTGCCTAGTCCTAAGCGCTCTAGCAAGCCTTTACTAAGCTGGGTCATGCGATCTTCCATGCCTTCAGTGACGATGATGCGATCGCGTCCTACGGCAATGATTTCATTTACATCCAGCTCATAGGTACTGATTAAACTCGCTGGAATAATCGGATTGCCGATGGAGGCAACGATTAAAAACTGTAAACTACCTGTCTCAGGCTCAAATTTAAAGTCTCTGACTTTCCCCAGTAATTCACCAGACTCAGTGACGACCTCGTTATTAATTAGGCTGGTGTAGCGTTCGGTAATCAATATGTCTTCGAGGATCGACTCGTCATCTACCAAAATTGCATCTGGCCCCAGCAGGTCAATGTTATCGAGGGACATGAAAAATGTGTCACCAATGCCAATCGGTGTTCCTGGGACGAAGCGCTCAGCGACGGTCATACCGACAACTCGCCTCTGATCGACATCTAGCCAGATTTGGGTGACGATGCCAAGCCGCACGGCTGAGCGCTTGCTAAAGACTTGCAAACCCAAGACGGCGGCACGTTGACGAAGATTTTCCGATTGCATCATGGCGGTGACGTGGCTCTAAAAGATTCCCAAATGATCCCCAACGAGTGGGGCATGAACTAAGTAGGAGGGCAAATACCTAGCCCTGATTCTAGCAGACTAGATCCCCGTCGGTATCTTAACGTTTGTTCGGTCGTTTGTTCGGGCGATCGCATTTTCTAAATACATTTTCTAAATATTTAGTCTTCAGGTATTAAGTTGCTAATATGTATGGGAGTGTCACCTAAATCAAGATATGACTACTTACCGCACGAGAGCAATATATTGTGGAAGCAAACGGAAGTCTATAAGATCACTTTCCAATAGCCCTGCACTCAAGTGCGGTCTAAAAGCTCAAACCCGTTGAAACGGGTTAATTAACGGTATTTTGTAGTCCACTTCAGTGGACTTGAGCTTTTAGCCAAGAACTTGAGTTCTTGGTTTATTTATGTCCTAAGGGATTGATTTACGGCATGGGTGTAGAGATTGGTTTTGATGGTTATTTAAGGTCATTAGTAAGCGCTTATCAGCAGTGGTGGCGTTTGTATACGCTGACGGATGCGACGGGACGGGAATCGCAACGGGTGGAACGTGAGCAGCTCATGTTACGCAGAAGCCTAAAAAGGTTTCAGAGACTGCCATTCCAAGTGAGATTGCTGCAAAGCCTTGATATATAATTTGGATTTGAGAGCGAAGTGATTGAGCTTAGAATTAAGTTTGA
>JBIKYZ010000153.1:0-12589 GCA_044354985.1 Pseudanabaena sp.
AAGGGTAGAAAGGTTATGGATGGTTTCAAAGAAAATCTACCTATTGTTTTTGATGAATATCTTCCTAAATGGAACTATAGAGCCATTCCTCAAAATGCATAAGTTATTTATTTTTCATTCCTAACCAGTCAATAAATTCAGATTTCTTTAATGCTTTGCTGTAGCCAGCTTGTGAAAATATCACGGTCTAACTCTCCAGATGCTAAAGCCAAAATAATCGCTTCTTGTTCATCAGTAGAGGCGTTAACCTCAAGTCCATTTAGCACTAAGAATATTTCCATTGCTGCATGACCTGTACGCTTGTTGCCATCCACAAATGGATGATTCATCACGATTGAGAATCCAAGAGCCGCAGCTTTATCAACAATTGTAGGGTAGAGATCTTCTCCGCCAAATGTCATGCGAGGTTGTGCGATTGCCGATTCTAATGCTCCCAAGTCACGAATACCTTCGGCTCCACCTGAGCGCTGTGTAACTTGATGATGGATATCAAGAATTTCTACTAATGTGAGATAACGAATCATGCTAAACGACGGTAGAGTTCAGCATTCTTTTGCAGTACATAGCTTACGGCTTCGCTAAACTCTTTTTTGGGGCTAGACAACCAATTTTCTATACTTGCTTGTAATAGAGCTTCGGGGGATACTTGAAGCTCTTGAGCTAATTTTTGTATTTTTTGAAGTTGCTCGTCTGGAAGATTAATAGTAATAGAAGCCATTAAAAACCTCTTAAATGTTGCAATTGAGTAAGATTATAACCTTGCGATCGCCTATTCTCTGATTTGCAATGCGATCGCCCAATAAATCAAGATATCGCTATCACACTACAGATTATTTTCCTGAGTGTTAGATAATGTTGGAACCTTAGTGGGTTGGTTTTGTTGTGTAACTCTAATCAAGAATCTTAGAGCTTCATTTACTGCATCGGCGCTAGGAAATATTGCGGCGACATCAGGTTCTAATCGCACTATTGAGCCACCAAAGCTCTTACGTCCTGAGCCTAGTTTTCTGACACGCAGACTTTTAAGGTCATATTCGGGTCTAAGGTTGTCTTCTAGTTCTAATTCAGCCTTCTTCATATGCTTCACGCTCCGATTTTGTAACTTCTCTGGCACTGATGATCCGAATTGATTCTCTTCTCTCTGTATAGGAAACGATTAACAATCGTCCTCGATTTGATTCGCCGACAATTAGGTAACGTTCTTCGTCTTCTGAGTGGTCTAGATCATAGAAATCAACATATAGCGGATCGTCAAAGATGGTTTTGGCTTCGGCAAAGGAAACTCCATGCTTTGCCAAGTTTTTGACTGCTTTGTTTTCGTCCCACTTATATTTCATCAGTTTATTTTAACAAGTATTGAAAGCGATCGCCTAGTCTATAAATTGCAATGCGATCGCCTGATAAATTGTTAATGTGATTAGCGATCGCTAAGTTTTTTCAATAATGCGCCGAACTTCTACAACTTCAATTCCATCCCAAAGTTCAGAGTGAGATCGCATCATTTCAACGAGCGATTCAAAAGGTAGAGATAAGTTTACGGTTACTTGGTTTGTGTTCATACTAAGAAAATAAATTAACAAAGTCGGTAGCTTTAGCGATCGCAATGTCCTGATATTTAACAAGTGATAAAAGATGCTTGTCTCCTGTGACTATATGGCTTGCTTTACCCATTACGGCGCATTCTATAACCATGTCATCATCTGCATCGTTAGGAACTGCTTTGAGTGTTCCAGAAATTTTGACCATGCGAGAAAAGCTCAAAATTTCTCCTACAGCAGATCGGGTTTTATCTTCAGAAAACTTAAACTTCAACAATAGCTTTTCTGCAAATTCGTCCATGATTTCTTGGCAGGTAACAGATTCTATTTGTCCAATTTTAGCTAGGGCTAAGGCTCGAAATGGGCTGCCAGTTTGTGAAAACAATGCAGAAATCAAAATGTTTGTGTCAAAAACAACTATGTATTTCACTATTTTTCGTGGACAACTAAATCAATAAATTCTTCTCTTTCTTCTTCTGACATCTTTCCCCAGTTATAGCCACGCTCTTTTGCTGCAAGTTTGACTTTATCTGCACCATAGCTAGATAAGTCTTGCCATTGCTGCCATTGAGAAAGCAGCAGGAATCTAAAAACCTCTGTTTTTTGCTCTTGTGGCAGTTGTTTAACAAGTTCTACAACTTGCTCGTTACTTAGTGTTAGGCTTGGCATTTTTGTATTCTCCAGATATTAATTCTAAAATATATTTGATCAGGCGATCGCCTAATAAATCAAAATATCACTCCGTTTAAAGTTTGGCTTTTTCTGCATCATAGTCGATCGCTACATAAGAGGATAAATTAACGAAATGTGATTCCTAATCTACAGTTTTCTCATCTTAATATCTCTTGATCTGCAACTTGGACATTGTCTGGGCGGAGTTTTTCGTCGAGCTTTCCAAAGGTAGCCACAGTTGTTACATACCATACCTCCATGCCAACCTTTAAGAGAAGCAAAAACAACTGCAAATACAAGTAGAGTTGATAATAAGAGAGTAAAGGTTGTGAGGAAACCAAGAGAATAACATGAAACAGAAAACAAGGTTAAGGCAACAATTTGAAATATTTTTGCTTGCTTACCCCTTTGTTCCTTAATATTTTTATCAGCTTGAATACTTTCAGCCAATTTTTCAAAGGTTGTAACTTCTTCTTTTAATACTGGTAAATTTTTTTCAAACTCTATAGATTTATCATCTATAAACTTATTTTCTTGATCATAAATACGAATAATAAAATTTCTTATGTCATAATCTCTAAATCCGAAAAGTATTTTACTAGTCTCATTAACACATAAGTCTAGTATTTCTTGATATTTTGTAGCACTCAATTCTTCTGAGTTCCGATAGATGGATATTATAATTCTTGTATCCTGCAAATCTACTTTTATTTCTATGGGAGATTTGCTGCTAAACAGTAACATTTTCAGGATATCTGAGTGATGCTTTAGTATTTCTTTTTGTGATTCTTTCATTGTCAAAAGTTTGCAAATAAAGTTGATGGAAATCTGTTTTATTTCAATTCAGATGCTTTTACTATAGCTAACATAAAAATCCTTGAGACTAATCAGCTTTATTTATTTGTTGTAAATCTAAATGATTTGGCATATCGTAAAGCTGTGTTGTTATTATGATCTCACGACCTAGATCAGATTCTTTAACAAAAACATATCTTGCATCCTTGTTTGGATTATATGAAACAGTCTTTCTATGTTCTGCACGATGTTCCATAGCATCATGCATTTTTTTTCTAACACTTGATGAATTTTTAGTCCTATTGAAGATGAGCAAAGCGCATTTTGAATCCCTCCATGATAAGTAGCCTAAGAGCTGATCAATAGCTTCATTAAATTTTTTAACACCATCCCAAAACTTGCATTCAGCAATAAAGATATTTTTATTATCTACTTTGATTAAAATATCTGTTTTCCCTGATGCATTAAATGTTTCTCCTGAAGCATTTCCTTCATAGTGTCCATTAAGTTGCAATAGGAAATGTGTACGAATGGCTTCTTCATCTAAAGTGATAAATGAAGATGGGCTTCTTTCGATAACCAGAGACATCCCACGTATCACCTTAAGAATGTACTGATATTCCTCTTCATCTAATGTAGGCTCTGGTTTATATACTTCAGTATGAACTTTTGGTCTACATTTAGGGGACTTTCGCCGTTGTGTTGCAACTGTAAAAGTTAAGGGTTGATCTCTCCGTTTCATAGGTATTCCCAAAGCTACAACAGATCCAATAGCGGTTTCAGCCTGCTTTCGTTTACAACAAAGAGAATCTTTTATTCTATTTGGAACATTTTCATTGTGTTTCTCAACATCAGATTTTAAAGTTTCAATTGCACAAGCCAAGTGGAGGACATCCCTATCAATTCTATATTTCAAATCTAAAGTATTTACCGAGTCATCAGCAAATTTGATGTTAAAGACTATTTCATGCTGCCGAATTTCTATCTCTGGGTAGCCACTGACACTATAACTAGATGGTCTAATCTTCCATAGATCAGAATCACCTTCATAGGGAATTGCAATATCTAAACTAGTCCCTGAAACAGTAATTTTTTGTGGAGACATAGTAAATCTTTGAAAATTATTACTAACATCTATCGATACTGAAATCTGATTTTCAATATAATACTTGTCTGTATGTAGAAGAATGGGCGTAAGTCTTGCTTTTTCAACGTAAAAATCTTCTAATTCAGTTTGAGATGCTTTGAGAATATACTCATTATTAAGAGATTGTATTTCTTCCACTACTCTCTCTATCATCTTTTGAAACGTAGAAAATGCATCGCCGTCTCTAAATGGGTGTATCATTGGTTCTTTTCTGCCAGCAGTCGGGTTGAGGTTTTCAAAGTAGATTTGCGATAATTTCTTAAATAGCTGGGATCTTGTCATAGGCTTCTGGCTCAACATCAGGGGCTTTTGCCAAGATAGCCTCATACTTTGCTCGACTACCCCTCTTAGCCCGTTCACTGAGATAACTTTCCGTCATCAAAGCCGACAACTTTTCAGCAATTAATTTTAAGCGTTTAGTAAACTTCATCATGCGATCCTACATTTAGTAAAAGGATATTTTCAGGGTTAGTATCTTGAACAAACTCAAACAGTATTCGATATTTATAATCCACAGAACAAGACCAAACATCCGATAAATCACCAATCAGTTTATGAGTTCTGAGACTAGGATGAAAAGGATCTTCTGTCAGTTGACGTAAAGTTTGTTCAAGCTGTGGTTTTAGCTGTGGATTCTTGCGGATTAGCTTTTTAAAAGCCCTCAAAGATTTAGCCGTCCAATTAATATTTCTCAACGATCTAGCTCCGCTAAAAAGTCATCAACCGAACCACTCTTAAACTTACCTGCCATAAATTCTTGCCTCACTTCTTGTACTTCCTGCACAATCTGATGCCGTTGACGTAGTTTCAATCGATTATGCAAAACATCAAGTAACGCTAACTGATCATCTATAGACAAACACTCTATAGCATTTAACGCTTCTTGAAATCCTGATATTTGTTGAGAGAGCATATAAGTGTTTACTACAAGTTTAGATCGCTATTGTAGCAACACCTATATGCCCTATATGTTATTTTTTGCGATCTATGGCTTCTGTTCAGGGAACATACACTTATCAGAATCACAACCCGCAGGGCCCGCATCCATCAACTCACCCGAATCATAACGCAACAAACTCGCGTAAAAATCATCAGACTTACGACGTACTAGCACCTCAGCACTGAGCTTCTCATAGGTAGCCTTATCGATTGGCTCAAAAGGCAACCGAGGGAAAGTTTGCAGGTCATCGAAACGCGCCAACAGCGCCGCCGAGATATAACCCTCATCATCACGAATTGCTTCGTAAATTTTCTTCCCTAAAGGCTCGATTTCATGCTCCCGTAACTCCAAGGTTGCCGAAGTATTATGACGGGTGTAATGCTTCTGCACCTGCATATAGAAATCAAACTGCGCCATCACATCAAACTTGCTGATTTCCACCTGATCCGCACCGTCAAGGTCAGCCCAAGAAACGCTCACAGGAATCTCCACCAGCCATTCCGTACATCTTGGATCGAATGGATCGTTCAGCAATTGTCCATTCTCATCCTTATCCGATTGCGAAGGAATGATGCTATAGCCATAGTCCATACAAGCCCGCGCCACAGGATCTTCCTTACGGAAAGTAATCCGACGGATAAAGCGCTGCGCCTTCGGAGGATGCCACCCTGGGGAAGCACCAGTGAGCAAGGATTTTGTCCCCGCAGGTTGTGTTGTCGTACAACGATTCGGGCGGCGTAAACTATGCGAATCGCAATATTCCCAAACCGTCTGATGCACAATCTCACGCCAGCGATTGAGATAATCAGCTTCCTTCTCTTTGAAGTCTAGCCCCTGCACAGTGTCAGGACGACCCGCCTCAAACCAGCGCAACCATTCCACACCAAAGGCATGAACGAAGAAGTCAAATAGTCCTGTGAAGGATACACCCACAATCGGATCGACATCACGGCTAAATTGATAGCGTTTCTCGATAAATTGATGATTAAGAAGTGATGCAACGGACAAAGCACCTGCTTTAAAAGCAGCTTCTTGTTCTTTTTCATCCTTAGGATTAATCAAGTTAAGATGCACTTCCGAGAGATTGCAATGGAAATCTGCTCCAAGAATCTCGCCGCAGTTGTGAGCAACAATACCATTAGCATCAAAGCGAGAAACTTGAGGCACTGTGCAATCATACACAGGTTCAACTCCATCAGCAGTAATACCTGTAATAGTCGCCGTAAATCTCTCACGATTCATTTTGCGCGAGTAGTTGCCCAATGATTCTTGTAAACGGGCTGCCTTCAGAGGATCTTGGAAGCCAATATTGGTCGCAAAGTGCTGCAAGTTATCATTAGCAATCACTAGCTCATGTTGTTCTTTACACATGTAAGGAGCAAGTTCGCGATCGCTATTTGGCAACATGCGTACACCCGCAGGGCGGCGTTGTTGGTATACAGAAGAAATAATTCCAACACGAGCCAACATTCTCTGCACAGCTTGCAAGGTATCCAGATTACTTTGAGAAAGTCTGACACTAACACCCTTTTCTTGTGTCCCTTGAACACTTCCATCAGCATCAAAGAACCCGCGCAAAAATCCACAATAGAAAGCATAACTAGCTTTCTCGATCGCAGATGACAGCACTTTGTTTTGAGGAGAAAGTCCAAATCTTGCGGCAAGGATGGCTAGACCAGAGGAGTTAATCACTTGATGCTGTAGCTGCTTGTGATAATGCCCTGTAGAGTTTTGCGACTCATAATTGGTGGCATATTCTAAGGTCTTGATTGCATAACTCGCCATTTCCTCCTTAGTCTCGCCCCAGTAGCGCAGACAAGCTGCATCATTCCACTGAGTTTGATAAAGGCTACCATCTCCAAGTAAATTGCCAACTAGCCAGCCTTCTTCAAAATTTCCTTCACCTTCCCAAGACTGGATCTCGCGGTGGTCATGAAGCAAAATGCGATCGCCAATTTGGAGATTCTTGGTTTCTACCCATTCAGTATATTGAGCGTGCTGAGTTTGGGCTGTTACCTTGAGCAATTGATGATTGTCTGTCAGTCTTAAAGCAAAGCCTTCCTTAGTTTGGAGACTCATAACAGCCTTGTTACCTGTCAAAAAGAAACCATCAGCCGTTGTGCTAAATAGTTCTCCATTCACATAGACACCGACTTGCTGACCAATTAGATCGCTAATCTGTCTTGCACCATGCTCAGTATGCACCCATGTATCCGCAGTTAGACAGGGATTCAGAGCATAACGCTGTAATCTATGCTCTAGCTCATTCTCAGAGACTTCAGGTTGTTGCGATCGCAACCATTCTTTGCCTTCTCCTTTCACATAAGCAGCAAGGAAATCACGCTTGAGTTCAGGAGTTGTGATTAAGTCAGCATTAGAACGGGCGATCGCTTCACCCGCCCATTGAATTGCACCTTCACCTGAATAATATTGCTTGCGAACAGCATCAACACATTCCTGCTCAGTCGGTTTGCGATGGAATACTCTCGTGTGGTTCGCCATTCTCAAAGCATCACGCTCAGGATCTATACGCCAATTACCCGCTTCATCCTGCTGCCAGAGATTATCCTTAGCGACAGAGCCTAAAGCATCTTCAGACGAGAATTGTCTCATGCCGGCCGATCGCCTAATATTTCCTGCCACGATGCAAACTGCGGCTTCATCGATGAGGATGCAGCACTCAACTGAGGTGAGTTGACGACCGATCGCTTTATTTAAAATGTTGGCGCAGCGATCGTAAAGCGTAGGCAACTTAACAGGATTTGCCATACCGCCGAAACCTTTGAGGGCTTCACCACTGGGGCGCACATCGCTGATATCAACAGTGACTTGGACAGGCTTAGCTGCGTCAAACTTTTCATCGCTGCATAACTCTAATAGCGATTGGTAGGACTTGACCCAACCTTGACGACTATCACCCACGAAGAACTTGACAGCATTGTTGGCATAGTCAAATTCGACCTCGGTATTGTGGCGGCGATCGCTAACAGGTGTTGCCCCGATCGCACCGATCACACTTACTTGCAACTGGTTACGAATGACGGGCAATTGGCTAATGTACTGCGGCTCTAATACGCCACCCGTACCAGATCCCTGCATGGCGAGATCCATCATCAAGCCAAAAGAGCGCCAGTCGATCACATTGGTGCTAGTGCAGTTATAAGAGCCTGAGAAATTTTCGGGACGATCGACCCATTCCGTACCGCCAACCCACAGCCAACGTCCAGAAGTGAGTGACTTGAGCTGTTTCTGCATTTTGTCGATCAGGTCAGCTTGTTCTTTGGTCAGCTTGCCTAGCGTCTTTAAACCTGAAAGTGTGCGATCGCATACTTCAGCCCAGCTTTCACGCTTGTTATTATATTTGCGGCTATATGTTCTGAAAAAGACAGGATAAGCAGCAGGAGCGCTGTCGGGGAATCTGACCTCTTTGGAGAGGAGGGTGAGTTCTTGCACCATAAAAAATGCTTTTGTTTTAACGATGAGTCAGATAATACCTTAACTCACATTTAGCGTCAAAAGCTAAATAAAAATTATTGATCACACTATTAGTAGATTTTTCTTTTTTGCTGTAGGGTGCTTTAGCCATAGCGTAACGCACGCTTTAACTTTAACCATGCGTTACGCTGTGCTAACGAACCCTACTACTGGCTACTACTGCTATGCTTCTGAGTTATAAGTCCCTCGGAACACAATAAGAACCCAAAATCTTTGCGCCTGATGAGCGGGCACAAAGGTTTTGGGTTCTTATTTTTCACTGTAGACTTCTGCGACTTCCCAACCTTCAGTCAAGCCATTTTTTTGATATTTTTCACACCGATCGCAGTACAACTGCGCCGCCACATCTTGCGGATTGATCTGCAAAATATGCTGAAAACATTGCTGGGCAAGGTCAAATTTTTGCTGATAATACAATACAATTGCTTCCTCAAAATCGCTTCTGGTGAGTTTTTTTAGTTGTTGTTGCGACACACTGTCGCTATCGTAAATTTCAAAAACAGCAACAGCCTCTTTCTTCCCCTTAACCTTCACCCGATCTAGAAATCTATAGCCGTACTGTTCCATATTTTCTAATTGGAATAGTACCTTTTCACTAATTGCGATCGCAGTGCCATATTGTTTTGTCAATCCTTCCAAACGTGAAGCCAAATTCACAGCATCGGCAATCACAGTACCTTCCATCCTTTGAGCGCCGCCGATTGTTCCTAGCATTAAGCTGCCTGTATGCAAGCCAATTCCAATCTTAATCGGTACTTCGCCCCTCTGTTGGCGTGCCTCATTATAGAGAGCCACCTTATTTTGCATCGCGATCGCACTAAGTACAGCGTCATTGGGAGACTCTGGGAACAAAGCCATCACAGCATCGCCAATATACTTATCGATAAAGCCATTGTGGGAATGAATCTCAGGTGTGACAATACTGAGATATTCGTTGATAAAATTAAAGTTTTCCTGTGGCGACATCCCTTCCGAGAGACTGGTAAACGAGCGAATATCAGCGAAAAGTACAGTCATTTCCTGTTGCACTTGATCGCCTAGCTTCACTTCAGTAATGCTCTCTTTATTGAGAAAACGCAAGAACTCTTTAGGCACAAACCTTTCGTATGCTAAGTTCAGCTCCATAATTTCGCGAGTGAATTTGTATCGTTCTGCCTGTGCTTTTTGGCGCTCAGTAATATCCTGAAAAGCTGCGATCGCATACAAAACATCACCATTCTCATTGCGGATGGGCGTGCCCCATACTTCAATGGGAATTGTGCGATCTCCTTGACGAATTTCCATGTCATCAATGGAGCTAATTTCCCCTTGCAAAGCCCTATAAATTGGTGAATCGACATCAGCATAAAGTTGATCTGTATCTCTGACGTAAGCCTGATAAACTTCCGTGAGTTTGGTGGAAGCTAAACTATTGACCAGTCCCTGTCCGAGCAACTTCTCACCCAGAGAGTTGATGTAGTAGGGCTTACCCTCAGCATCGATCACAAATACACCCACTGGCATTGCTTCGAGAAACTTCCTCAATCGCTGCTCACTGGTTTGCAATGCTTCGATCGCTTGCTGTTGTAATTCTGCTTGGACAGCATCTGCATGTTCAGTAGTCGTATCGAGCAAAATTTCTAGGTCAGTTTTCTCTTGGGCTAATTCTTCCTGCTTAATATTTAGGTTGCGGTTTTCCGAAATCAAGCGAGACAGGTTTATATGGGTCTTGATCCTTGCTAAGAGTTCGTCTTTAGAGAATGGCTTGGTCAAATAATCACTGGCTCCAGCCTCAAATCCAGCCACAAGATCGGATGCTTGGTTTTTAGCCGTTAGCATCACGATTGGTAGTTCGCTTGGTAAAAACCTTTCTCGTAGTCTTTGGCTGACCTCGTATCCTGTCATATGTGGCATCATCACATCTAGCAAGACTAGATCAGGCTTAAACCCTTGCTCAACTAGTTCTAGAGCCTCAAGTCCGTTATTGGCTTGGGCGATCGCATAATTGGCTAGAGATAGATTGTTGACCAATACCTGCAAGTTCACTGGTTCATCATCTACGATCAAAATCTTAAGATTGCTATTATTGCTATCTACTAAGGACTTAGCGATCGGCTTATGTAAGATTGGACGAGTGGGTGGCAGATTGCTGGGCTTATAAGGAATAATCTCAGCCTGAGCGAGATCATTGAGATTGCTGACAGTCCCACTATCAGCCCGACTGATAGGTTGGTGCTGCTCCTGAGCTACGGGTAATGTAAAGCTAAATCGCGATCCTTCACCGACCACTGAGGATACGGTGATCTTGCCACCATGGAGTTCGACGAGTTGCTTTGTAACTGCCAATCCTAATCCTGTGCCGCCATAGATTCTTGCTGTCGATCCATCGGCTTGCTCGAAAGATTCAAAAATGCGATCTAACTTATCTGAAGGAATACCGATACCTGTGTCTGCGATCGTAATTTCAATTTGAGAATTATGTAGAAAAGATTGTAGCCGTGAGGTCAGCTCTCCTTCTCTTAATGAGGGAGGTGGAAGATGTCCAGCCACAATTTTTGCTGAGATTTCAATCGTTCCCATCTCCGTAAATTTAATCGCATTCCCAACTAAGTTATATAGAACCTGTTGTAATCGATTTTCATCGGCTTCGACTAATGGCAGATCGGCACTGATGGCATTCACTAATTGTAGAGGCTTCTGTCCGACTAACGACTGGCACAACATCATCACAACACCAACAATTTCGCGAACAGCGGTTGGTTTAATTTGTAGGTCAATGTTGCGATGTTTTAGGCGTGAGAAATCGAGGATATCGTTGACTAATGTGGAGAGTCTTCGCCCCGAGGAAGCGATCATATTTAGATTGGATTTGGTGTTATCCGAAAGCGCTCCTGTCGCTCCATCAATCAGTGACTCAGTGAGTCCGATGATGCCATTGAGTGGAGTTCTCAGTTCATGAGAAGTATTGGCTAAGAATTCATCTTTGAGTTTATCTAGCTCCTCCAGTTTCGTGTTTTTTTCTTCGAGTTCCGTAAAAGAAGTCTGTAACTGTGCTGCCATGCTGTTAAAAGCACCAGCCAACACGCCCAGTTCATCGGCACGGTTAAGTTCAACAGTTTTACTGAAGTCTCCTTCTGACAATGCGATCGCGGCTTCTTTCAATTTGAATATTGGACGCACAATCCATCTAGCTGTATAAAGTCCGATCGCGATCGCAAGTCCTAAAGCTCCTAGACTAAGCAAAATTGTCGTGCGCGTATTTTCATGGATTTGCGCCATAAAGTCCGATTCTGGCACAACTACGACGACGAGCCAGTCTAGCCCATGGCTATCTTGAGTAGGAACTACTTGTACATAATGCCACGCCCCATTGATTTGAAATTTCAGTTGTTGACTTTGGCTAATATCTTTAAAGTCACCAAAGCGATCGCGCAAATATTGAGCAGTTGCTTTAACGGTCGGCTGATCGCTATCCATAGCCTTGAGGCGTTCGATTTCGCGTTTTTCACCTTCCCCATTAACTCGAAATGGTTGTGCAATCGTCGAACTCACGACCAGCTCGCCCGATCGCTCCATGATGAAACTTTGACCTGATTGACTAATTTTGAGACTGCCGACAAATTCCGTAACATGGCGCATTGTGAGGTCAATCGCCAGAACTCCGCGCAACTCTCCAGTCGTTGAATAAATTGGTAGAACAGGCGTAATCCCCAACATCGTATTTTCGCGTGAAAAAAATGGGTAAATTGCACTCCAACTTGGTTTGCCAGCATGGATAGCGGATTTGTACCAAGGGCGCAATTGCGGATCGTACTTGGCGCTTTTTAGCAATTTGTCGCGCTCACCGCGTTCATTGAGTGCGTACACTTCGCGCATGGGTGCTGTCGTGATATCGCGAATCGTAATTGCTCAACGCAGGAAAATTGACAAAAAGGGAAAAGCTGATAAATTAAAGAAATGAAAGAACTACCCAACCTAAAAGAACTAACAGACGAGGCAAAAGAAGCCTTGATAGTCAAGTTA
>JBIKYZ010000477.1:0-3810 GCA_044354985.1 Pseudanabaena sp.
TTCAGATCACCACTAAAACAAGCCAAAGCGATCGCCGCCTGTTCAATCGTAATATCATCCTGACCCCGATCCGCCGATGGTCGATAGTGGTACACCACACCCGACACCATGCACTCCTGCCGCAATCGCTCCTGATTCGGGTCTAGCGCCGCAAAATACACATCCCGCACCGCATTTTGGGTATTTCTTGCCCCAGTAATTTTCACCCCAATCCCATCAGTCGCCGTCCCCACTTCAATGATCGTCACCAATAACTTAGCATCAGCCGAGATCGCACTATTAGCGCTATAAACCGAAGCGATCGCCCCCACCGTCTGCGCCCCATTCACCACCGAAAAACCTTGCAACGTAAATTTTGTTGACTTCTGATTATGACCCGAAGGCAAATCAACCTTTGAGCAAGTAATCGTTAAACCATTATTCAAATAAAATAATTCTGAAGGTTGATCTCTTACTGTTTCCGCGATCGCGGAATTAACATCCTCAGTCCCCAAATAATAACGAATATTCTTTTCAAACAGTCGCTTGTCATGCTGTTGATAAAGTACCGCAAGATCCGAAGTCTTCACCAATCCATAAAAAGCCTTCCGTGGTTGTTCTAAACAATGCCAATTTTCAAGCGTTAATTCCACATCAACAGGTGAGATCGCTTGTTTCGCTGTCAACCAACTATGTGTCTGCTCAATATTCAGATCCCGCCATTCAAAGCGTGGAGAAAATCTATTTAATTCTTCCTTTAACTGATCAAGATCATTAACCACATGAGAGCCAAGATCGCCTTCTAAATAGACATTACAACCAACTATTTTCAATCCATTGATATTTAAAGCAGCCTCCACATCTGTCTGTAATCGAGCAAAACCCTGATTAAATTTTTCAAAACGTCTCTCGATTAAATCTCGAATTCCATCGCAAAACTTTTTGTTATCCCCCATATTTGGCGCATTACCAGCCTTAGCCTGTACTAACCAAAGAAATTTCTGACTACGATCAAAATAAATTGCATCAACCCCATTATCATTTTCCCCATTGATAATTGAGTAAGCCGCCTGAGCAAAATCAATACCCGCCAGATTAGCGATCGCAAATGCAGCAAGCGATCGGCTCAATCGATTTTTTTCATGCTGAACGGCTGTCCAATTCCTGTCAAGCTCAGGAATCATCTGAAAATAGTCTCGCTTTAATACCTCAATAACTTGAGTCATTTTAGCAATGGCATTTGGCTGGGTCATTAGGCGATCTTAAACATCTTAATAATTCCTAAAATACTATCTCGTTTTTAATCCCAAAGCATACTAAATCGCCTTTACAACCCCGCAAAGCCTTATAATAGTATAGACACTTAGTAAGAATTGCCTAGATCACACGGGGCAAGCACTGCCAAGCAATGCAAGGAGAATTTGAGTAGCCGTATGACTGATATCTTAGAAGATCGGATTATTCCAACAGACCTGCGCGGCGAAATGTCGCGATCGTATCTGGAATATGCCATGAGCGTGATCGTCGGTCGCGCCCTGCCCGATGCCCGTGATGGACTCAAACCCGTACATCGCCGCATTCTCTTCGCTATGCATGAGTTGGGCATGACCGCCGATCGCCCATTTCGGAAATGTGCCCGTGTGGTCGGTGACGTAATTGGTAAATATCACCCCCACGGCGATACTGCTGTCTATGAAGCACTGGTGCGGATGGCGCAGGACTTTTCGATGCGCGATCGCATGGTCGATGGGCATGGCAACTTTGGCTCCGTCGATAATGACCCCGCCGCCGCGATGCGATATACCGAATGTCGGCTGACCCGCATCTCACAGTTTGGGCTGATTCAAGATATCGATCGCGATACGGTCAACTTTGGCGATAACTATGATGGCTCACAGCAAGAGCCTTTGGTATTACCCGCTCGAATTCCTCAATTATTGCTGAATGGCTCCTCAGGGATCGCCGTGGGGATGGCGACAAATATTCCGCCGCACAATTTGGGCGAGTTGGTCGATGGCTTGGTCGCTCTGATTGCTGATCCAATGCTGACGGATTTGGAATTGATGCAATATATTCCAGGTCCTGACTTCCCGACAGGTGCTTTGATCTTAGGAACCGATGGTGCTCGTGAAACCTATACGACTGGGCGCGGCTCCGTGACTATGCGAGCAGTGGCTAGCTTTGAGACAATTTCGGCTTCTGGACGGCAGGATCGCGAGGCGATTATCATCACCGAAATGCCTTACCAAACCAATAAAGCAGCGCTGATCGAACGCATCGCAGAAATGGTCAATGAGAAGAAAATTGATGGCATTTCTGATATTCGTGATGAAAGCGATCGCGATGGTATGCGTTTAGTAATCGAACTGAAGCGCGATGCCTATCCCAAAGTGGTGTTAAATAATCTCTACAAATCCACACCTCTGCAATCGAACTTCAGTTGCAATATGTTGGCACTGGTAGATGGCGAACCAATTACATTAACGCTTCGCAACGCCCTGCAAGTATTCCTCGATTTCCGTTACGAAGTAATTACACGCCGTACACAGTACGAACTGCGTAAAGCAGAAGAACGCGATCATTTATTGCAAGGTCTATTAATTGCGCTCAACCATCTGGATGCTGTGATTGCGCTGATTCGTGGAGCTGATGACAGTAGTTCTGCGAAGTTGGGATTGATAGAAAGTTATGGACTTTCAGAAGCTCAAGCTGACGCAATTTTGGCGATGCAGTTGCGTCGCTTGACAGCTCAAGATGCCGATAAGATTCATGACGAGCACGATCAATTAGTCGCTAAAATTGCCGATCTGCAACATATTCTCGCCAATCGCGATCGCATTCTCACGATTACCCGTGAAGAATTGGAAGCAATCAAAGCTGAATTTACGACACCGCGCCGCTCGCGTATCCTGCCCAATGAAGGCGATATCGATACTGCCGACTTGATTGCCAATCGCGAAACGATTGTGATGGTGACAGAACAAGGCTATGTCAAACGGATGCCTGTGGATACTTTCACTGCTCAACATCGAGCCACACGCGGTAAAGCTAGCGCCAACGTCAAGGATGATGATGCGATCGCACATTTCTTTGCTTGTCGTAGTCATGACAAAGTTCTCTTCTTTACCGATCGCGGTAAGGTGTATGGAGTCAAGGCATATGAAGTTCCAGAATCTGGTCGCGCCGCTCGTGGTACAGCCGTGGTGCAACTATTGCCGATCGCTGCTGACGAAAAAATCACCACAGTATTACCAATCAGCGAGTTTAGCGAAGATGAGTATCTAGTCATGCTTACTGCTGGCGGCTATATCAAGAAAACGAAGTTACCAGCTTTTGCAAATATTCGTTCCAATGGGCTAATTGCGATCGCCTTAGAAGAAGGTGATTTACTCCGCTGGGTGCGCCGTGCCAAAGCCGACAACACCATCATCGTCGGTTCGCGTCAAGGCATGTCTATCCGCTTCCGTACTGATCATGAGCAATTGCGCCCGATGGGACGCGATACACGAGGTGTGCGATCGATGCGTCTGACTGGCGATGATTTGATCGTGAGCATGGATATTATTCCTGCTGGTTTAGCAGAAATCGAGGAAGTTGAAAGTTCTGAAGAAGATATTGATTTGACTGTAACAGTCAATGAAGATGAGAATTTAGAGTCTGAGACCACAGAGGTTGAAAACGAAAAAGCTCAAGGACCTTGGGTACTAGTTGTCACTAGAGGTGGCTATGGTAAGCGTGTTCCTGTGAGTCAGTTCCGTATTCAAAAACGAGCTGGTAAAGGTTTGCGTGTCACCAAATTCAAGTCTGGACAAGATCAACTGGCTTCACTCT
>JBIKYZ010000154.1:0-12486 GCA_044354985.1 Pseudanabaena sp.
CGTCGCACTAAAATCTCTGGTGCTCAGTGGAACAAAGAAAATGTCCCTCAGGTGCTTGCCCATCGTTGTGCTTATCTCAATGGTTTATTGGCTTTCTAGACTATCCCAAAAAAGTGACATGCTCCCAGCAGCATCTCTTTTCTTCCCAACTTTTAGAAGAATAGAAGGAGGCTATTCAACGATCAACCCTCGTACTGTAGGGCGTAGTGTAAATATGGCAAATCCTTTCTCAAACATGTTTCCTATTACAAGTAATATATTACAAAATACAAGCATAAGAGATGAATTGGAAAAGTTTTCAAATCGTTTAAGTATTGATAAGCATAAGTTTATTTGTTCAATTTCAACGCATGACCTAGCTTTATTATTAAAATCACGTCATGCACAAATATCTGAGGAAATCAACGAATATTCTTTAGAATTAAATAAATCGTTAATCAATAAAATTGAAAGTATAAAGTCGGATATTCACAACAACAAGGAAGAGTCTCTAGATATTCTAAGTAAATTACAGCAAGAAGCAGCAAACGTTAATGATAAACATGATGAACTTCTCCAACCTTTTACCGTTTTATCGAAATTAGTTATAAGTGTTTTGAAATATAAAGAAGGCATCAAACTTGATGGATTTAATATTGGAGGAGGAACATTTAATGCTATTGATTCCAGCTCGTTGTCGGCTGGTGAACAGCAAATGCTAAGTTTCCTTTGCTATAACGCATTTTATGAAGACTCAATAATATTTATTGATGAGCCTGAGATAAGTCTACACGTAGATTGGCAGCGTAGATTATTTCCAAACTTGATGAAGCAACAGTCAAGTAACCAGTTTATTGTTGCTACACATTCTCCTTGCATTTATTCTAAGTATCCAGACAAAGAGATTATCCTTTCAGAGGAGAAAGGTGAATGAGCTATTCTGTAGAAGAAATAATCAGTGAATTATCTAAACCAACAGCACTTTTAAAAGTTTTAGTCGAAGGGAAAGATGATGCTTTAGTTTATAGATGTATAGAAGATAAGCTTAATGATCTAATTAGTATAGACAATAAAGCTGATATTATTATATGTGGTGGAAGACTAGAACTTATCGAGGTTTTTGAAAGCAGAGAAAAATTCAAAAATACCAAGGTTGTCTTTCTTGCCGATAAAGATATGTGGTTTTTTGTAGGCGTGCCAAAAGACTATGAAGACATAGTATTTACAGATGGTTATTCAATAGAAAATGACATTTATATTGAGTCGGTTTTTAACAGTCTATTGGATAGAGATGACATAAAACTTTTTGAAGGTTTAATCAAGGAGTTGTCAATTTGGTTCGCATTTGAAGTTAATAGATACATAGAAACTGGAGATTGCAAATGTGATGTTAGTGTAGATAGAGTTTGTCCAAATAATACTTTTTGCCCTAACTTCAAGAAAAGCATAAATTTTATCGATTCACCTCAACATCTTATAGATCTAATTTGTGCCGAATATACTAGAGCTTTGCGGGGGAAAAACCTATTTCAAGCTCTATCAAGGTTCCTCAATAAAGATAGACCTTCCTCATTTAGCTACGCCAATCTTCTAAAACTAGGAGCAAAACTTGAAAACCCAAAAATTGAGCAGCTTATTAACAAACTATCGAGTAAATTTCAAGAATATGGGTGAGGTAAGCATTATGAACTAAGTAGATATAACTAATTGCAAAACAGCTAACTATAAAACTACAAACTTCCTAAAAACATTTACTAAATTTTTTCAACATGACCATTTTTGAAGTTTCCGTTCCTGCGACTACAGGCAACCTTGGCCCTGGATTTGATTGCCTTGGTGCTGCGCTATCACTTTATAACCGTTTTGAATTTTCCCTAGCCGATCGCCTCACAATCACCGCATCGGGTGAAGGAGCAGATAAGGTGGAACGGGACGAAACAAACCTTGTGTATCAGGGTATTGCTAAGTTTTATCAGCATATCGATCGCCCAATTCCTGTGATCGCATTTCATACCGATACAGCCATCCCACTATCGCGAGGTTTGGGCAGTTCGGCAACTGCGATTGTCGGTGGTATTTTTGGCGCGAACCTGTTGGCGGATTCACCATTGGATCGCATGGAATTATTAGACTTAGCGATCGCCATGGAAGGACATCCTGACAACGTGGCTCCCGCGATGCTCGGCGGATGTCAACTGATGGCATCAAATCAAGCCGATGGCTGGGAATTCTGCGATTTGCAATGGCATCAAGATATTGCGATCGCTGTCGCAATTCCTGACTTTGAGCTATCAACTGCCGAAGCCCGCAAGGTTTTACCGAAACAATTTTCAATGCATGATGCAGTTTTCAACGCTTCCCATTTAGCCTTGTTAACACATGGAATTCAGACAGGGAATGCTGGTTGGCTAAAGGCAGGACTGCAAGATCGCTTACATCAGCCCTATCGCCAAAGTTTAATTACAGGCATGGAGGATGTACAGACAGCAGCGATCGCGGCAGGAGCTTATGGCATGGTAATCAGTGGCGCAGGTCCAACACTACTTTCTTTAGCCCCAATGGGTACAATAGAATCAGTCGCCCAAGCAATGCAACAAGCATGGCAAGCAATTGGTGTAACGGCTATTACTAAATGTCTAGCGATCGCTAAAGATGGTACAACATTCAAAACTCGTTAGATTTTGTGTGCAAACCCGAACCAATAGATTTTTTAAAAGTGTTGCAAAGCAACACTTTTAAAAAATCTATTGGTTCGCTTGATCAAAAATTGCTATATTTGACCGACACTGTAGGAAACATATGTCTAAATTTCAATTTTTACTAATCTCTGCACTGATTTCCTCAGTGGTGCTGCTATTTGTTGGCAGTCGTGACGGAAATCCTTTTGATTCCGTATTTCCGATCGCAGTGGTCATTGGGCTAGCGGTCGTTACTCAGAAATATTTGTCAGAAAAAGTTTGGAGTCGCTTTGCGCGTTGGGTGAATGAGACAACAGGGCGCAAAGTTTTTTACGTGCGATCGCCTCGTCAAAAAGTTGCCCCAGAACGCAAACTACTACCTCCTTCTAAGCTCAATCGTCTCAAATAAGCCAAGAACTCAAGTTCTTGGCTAAAAACTCAAGTCTGCTTCAGCAGACTGAAGAATTATCTTAAATTAACCCGTTTCAACGGGTTTGAGCTTTTAGCCCGCACTTGAGTGCAGGGCTTCCATGTTTGCAATAATTACAAAACTTCCAAATCATGACCAGTTACGAGACTCTTCATCAACCATTGCGAGTTGGCATTGTTGGATCTGGCTTTGTTGCCAAGTTACGCTCCGAAATCTTCAGTCAAGATCCACGCATTGTCGTGACAGCGATCGCAGGCAATCTCGAAAAAGCACAAGCGATCGCCCAAGAATTCGCGATCGCCAATGTGCATCAATACTGGTCAGAACTAGTCATGCGTCCTGATCTTGATTTAGTTGTGGTTTGTAATGTTAATCGAGATCATGCGGCAGTAGTTGGACAAGCTTTGCGATCGGGCAAGCATGTGATTGTGGAGTATCCCCTTTCATTTAGCCTGTCTGAAGCGGAGGAACTGGTAAAACTTGCCCAGCAACAGAACTTAATGCTGCATGTCGAACATATTGAACTTTTGGGCGGTGTGCATCAATTGGTGATGGAATATTTAGCTAAAATTGGCACTCCCTTCTATGCGAGATATTCCACTAAAAGTCCACAGCGTCCTGTGCCAGACAAATGGACTTACAAACCAGATTTATTTGGATTTCCACTGACAGCAGCCGTCTCGCGCCTCAATCGAATTATCGTTCTCTTCGGAAAGGTGAAGTCTGTCTCTTGTCAGTTGCGCTATAGTGGCGACAATTTACCTCGTCATTTTACATCCTGTGTTTGCAATGCCCAACTTCAGTTTGAGAATGGAGTGATTGCTGATATCAGCTATAGTAAAGGCGAAAACTTTTGGCAGCCAGAGCGGATTATGGAGTTACAGGGTAGTGACGGAGCGCTGATTTTTTCTGGAGATAAGGGAAAATTAATTACGGCGGATGGAACATTAGAACTTGACGCAGGTACGACAAGAGGTTTGTTTAAGAAAGACACCGAAAACGTTCTTTTGCATTTATTTACAGGTACGCCGCTTTATACCAGCCATGAGAGTATTTTGCATTCTCTCGCAGTTGCCAATGCTGCGGAAAAGTCAGCGATCGCAAACCAAATCATTACCTTGTAAAAAAGGGGCGCTAAGCGCCCCTTTTTTGGGGTTTAATTTTTAAGAATCTCAACGTTTTGCTGTGATCGCCTTGTAATTAAGCTTTACTCAAGATATAGCAAATTCATTAAATATCTAAAAATATGTTTCAACAAGTTTTATTAGCTGTTGATGGTTCTGGGCGATCGCGCGAAATGATGAATATGCTGCTAGCCCTGCCTAGTATGCAAACTTTACAAATTAACGTACTGCATGTAATCCCCAACTCAACTAACTCGGAAGCGGTTACGGAATATCGCATCGCGGGTGAAAAGATTGTCGAAAGAGAAGTAAAAAGTTTGCGCTTGACTTCAGGTAATACCACTGTATCGATGCTCAAAGAAGGCGAACCCAAAGATGTTGTGTGCAAAGTAGCCGAAGATCTGAAGCCCGACTTAATGATCATGGGATCTCGCGGTATGGGAAGATTACAAGCAATTTTGGCAAACTCAGTCAGTCAATACGTTTTTCAATTGTCTGACGCACCAATGTTGCTAATCAAAGACGATGTATACATCAAAACCATCCGTAGCGTCATGGTTTCTGTCGATGGCTCTGCTTCCTCCAACAACTGCCTTGATCTTGCTATCAAACTTGTAAGCGGCGCGAAGGATGTAGAAATCTTCTTGGTAAGGGTAGTTAAGCGCAAGGAAGATGCCAATGCTAACACTGATCCAGTGTTAGTTGAAGCTAGCACTAAACTCAAACGGATGAATATTCCTTCACGCTCCTTTATCAGTTCTGGTGACATTGGCAAAGAAATCTGCAAACTGGCTGATGATTCTAATACAAGCCTTTTGATGATTGGTTCCCCCGATCGCCGTCCTTCGATCGCTCGAAGTTTACCCGATCTTGATCGTTTGTTGGGTTCTTCAGTATCTGACTATGTGCGAGTCAACGCGACAGTGCCAGTGTTGCTAACTCGTACAATAGAGTAACGAAACACAACAAATTATTTGAAAGCGTTGCAAAGCTATGCTTTCAAATAAGCTAACCAAAAAACAACAACTCTCATTTTAGGTGTTTCCAGTGCCAAAGGCACTGGAAACACCTAAATCGCTTTTGTTTGAAAGCTCACCTTAAGTGGGCTTTCAAACAAAAGCGATTTTTATAATGAGAACATCTTGCCCAAAAAAGGAAATCGACCGCTATGCGGTCGATTTCCTTTTTTGGGCAAGATGTTCAGTAAAATGTCTGATGCTACAAATCGATGATTTGGGTTACGGTTGAGCAAGTTTTTCAGGCTCTGATTGATATATGTCATTGTTCTCATTACGATCGCAGATCAATTATTCGCCCTCAAAATTTAGTGATAAATAAAATTGATGAGCGCAACAAACAATGCCAATCAGTCACAAGTTAATCTTGCTGCCGTATTCCAAGCGGCACAAGACATCGCACGAGAGTTAGACGTTGAAAAGCTATTTGAGCTAAGTCTCTCTGCATTATTAAGGCTCTCAAAAGCTCAGTTTGGCGTTGTCATTTTAGCAAACAGTCAAGAATGTACAATTGCGGCTGTAAGCACTGAGCGATCGCCAGATTTAGAGATAGCCCAAGCTCAGTGCTTACCACTAGCATGTGCTGAGCACTCTAGTTTGCCAATGTTGATGGTGCGCTATACCTTGGATAATTGCATAGAGACAATCTGGAATCAAGATAATCCTGATCCACATTTTGCCGATGATCCCTATTGGTTGGCGCATTCTCCTCTAGCAGGCTTATGTCTACCTCTATGCGAGGCAGGAGAATTATTAGGAGCAATTTATTTAGAGGATAACGATAGCAACCTAATACTGCAAGCTGAGTACTTACTAGTTTTGCGATCGCTATGTCAACAGGTAGCAATTTCACTAATGCGATCGCGTGAATTATCAAGCATTACCCAGCGCAAAGAATTTGAAGAAGCATTACAGCGTAGTAACTCACTTTTAAAAGCTCAGCGTGAAACCTCATTTGACGGAGTTTTGGCAGTAGACGAGCAAGGACGTATTGTTAGCTATAACAATCAATTTTGTGAATTATGGCAAATTCCTGACTCAGTTCTGCAATCGGTGGAATATGGAGGACTACTTAGCCTATTGCAACATCATCTTCAATTACCCGATGGCTTGGTTGAGGCTCTTGAAAATGCCTATGATTCTCCTGAAAAATATACTCAACGAGAGATTTATCTTGCCGATCGCCGCGTGATTGATTGCTATTCAGGACAGGTACATTCTCCTGAGGGCAAATTTTATGGAATGGTCTGGTATTTTCGTGATGTGACAGAACGCATTTGCATATTACAAGAACTCCGCGCCGAACAAGAGCGTTCTGAGCGTTTGCTGCTGAATATGCTACCCGAAAAGATTGCCAAAAAGCTTAAGCATAGTCGGGCTTCCATGGCAGATGGCTTTGAGGAAGTATCAGTTTTGTTTGCAGATATTGTTGGCTTCACTGAACTTTCCAGTCACATGTCACCTGTACAACTGGTCGGGCTCCTCAATCGTATTTTTTCGATGTTTGATAATTTATGTGATCAATACAAACTCGAAAAAATCAAAACCATTGGTGATGCCTATATGGTGGTGAGCGGATTGCCTGAGCCAAGAGTCGATCATGCTGCTGCGATCGCTAGTATGGCTCTCGATATGCAAAAGGCTATCTCTCAAGTTAAATCACGGGAAGGTATCCAAATTTCGATGCGGATTGGCATTAATTCAGGACCTGTAATTGCTGGAGTGATTGGAACGAAGAAATTTATTTACGATCTATGGGGCGATACTGTCAACGTCGCCAGTCGGATGGAATCATTAGGTGCTGCAAAGGCTATTCAGGTCACTGAAGAGACCTACTCCCGCTTACGTGAACAATTTAATTTTGAGAAACGTGGCTTGATTCCAGTTAAAGGAAAAGGCGAAATGATGACCTATTGGCTAGTTGGCAAGGTTGATAAAGTAGATACGCTTAATTAATTACACCCCCAAACCCGTAAGGTTGCGCCCCTACGGGGCGCAACCTTACGGGTTTGGGGGTGTAATTAATTATGGATGCACTAGCCATGCTCTCTGAATTGGCTGGACGATCGCCTGTACTAGTGATGATAATCGCGCAATATCCTGCAAACCTTGCTCAGTCTGGACATTAATCCCTTGCTTATAAATGCTATAACCTTTAGTCCGTGAAACTCTTATACCACAGTAGTATTTAGGTTCTAATCCTTGAGCAATCAATTTCTCTCGCCAACTATCGAGACTCTCTTGTTGCTGAATGTCATCTAAGTGTGAAATATCCGTAGCACGCAACAAATCGCGGTCTAAAAAGCGGCGGCACAAATCCGCAAGCGTGCGATCACTACTATCCCGCCATCGATGGATGTGATAATTAAAAACTGTGTCATCGGAAGCAAAATATTCCTCACAAGTCAGAGATTGCGGCTCTTTTGTTAGCCAAGCCGTCATCGTAGAATCTCTAAATATTTGCTCTTGGTCACCCGTCCCAATTAAGCCTTTGGCTCTGCGAAAAATCCTTTCTAATAAAAATCTTGCCGCCAAATTTTTGGGATGGTTATAGACCTGCAAATACATAAAGTAGCGCACCGTCAAATAATGCTCGATCGCGACAATTCCCTTACGACCAATTACTAAGTTTTGAGAAATAGGATCAAAACGCAAAGCCAGTAAAATCCGATCAAGATCCAACTGCCCATACTTAGCACCCGTGAAATAACTATCTCTTTCTAAATAATCAAGGCGATC
This sequence comes from Pseudanabaena sp., assembly GCA_044354985.1. Taxonomy (GTDB): domain Bacteria; phylum Cyanobacteriota; class Cyanobacteriia; order Pseudanabaenales; family Pseudanabaenaceae; genus Pseudanabaena. The sequence goes on from JBIKYZ010000154.1 coordinate 7,967, forward strand.
GCAATCAATTTGACTAGAGATTAGCTGATAGATAAATGGTACGGAATATTTTTTCGTAAATACTCTTTCTAAATCCGCAATTAACTCGGTTGAGAAGCTATTCAGAACCTCAGCAATTTGGCGGAACTTTAGCAATCGCAAAGTCCATGTTTCATGATTACTCCCAAAAACTTCTTCCGATGCGTGGCTATAGGGACCATGCCCAAGATCATGGAGTAAAGCCGCTACTAAGACCAATGTCCGATGGATTGCAAGGTAAGGATATTTAGTGGCGATCACATCAAAAGCACGACGAGTCAAAGCCATTACACCTAGAGAATGAGTGAAACGAGAACCCTCAGCCCCATGAAAGGTAAAATAAGCAATATCTAACTGACGAATCCGTCTCAACCGCTGAAATTCAGGCGTGTCAATCAATTGAATCAATAAAGATTCAGTGCGATCGCTACTATCAAGAGTTATCGCACCATGAATTGGATCGTTATAAGTACGTGACTTGCCAAAGAGCATAAAATTAAATGAGCTGTGATACAAATCACATTGAACCGATTACAAATATCATAAGTTAGTAAACAGAGATATGATTTTTGTCTCTACTTTTTTGATAATGTCTAAAGATATTCCAAAAAAGAGTTAAATATCTAAACAGATTACAAGTCTAATTATCTGCTCTATGGGCTGAGCAGTTGCTAATTTCTCAAATTACATCATTTTAAGAAATTAGTACGGAAATAAATAGTTGCTACTCAATGCTTATTTTGACGAGCTAGGTAGTATGAAAAACAAGATGAATTACGGTAGTTTCGTTTCAATTGCACAGTTAACAGATATTCATTTATTTGAAGATATCGAAAGTTCTTTGGTTGGTATTCAGACAGAAGTTTCTTTTCAAGAAGTTTTAACTGATATAAAAAGAACTTTACCACAAACTGATTTATTGCTTTTGACGGGGGATTTAACTCAAGATGGAACGGCTGCATCCTATGATCGCTTGCGCCGATCGCTTGATAAATTTGGTATTCATTCTTATTGTTTAGCAGGCAATCATGATGATTTACCCTTAATGCAAAATCACTTAACTAGTGAATACGTTCATCTAAGCAGATCTTTAGATGTCGGTAAATGGAGGATTTTGTTGCTTAACTCCGTCGTCGTTGACGCAGTCCATGGATACTTAGCAGCATCGGAATTGGCATGGCTAGAAGATAATCTAAGTGCTTATCCCGATCGCCCGACCTTAATTGCTTTCCATCATCCTGCTGTGTCATTAGGCTCGAAATGGATCGATGAGATTTCTTTAGAAAATCAAGATCAATTTTGGGGAATCTGCGATCGCCATCCCCAAATAGAAGTTGTCTTAAATGGACATGCTCATCAAGACTTTGACCAAATTTATGAAACACCCCATAACTCAGTCCGATGTCTGGTGACACCTTCGACCTGTATTCAATTTCAGCCTCAAAACCACAAGTTCCAAATCGATAGTCAGCCACCTGGATTTCGTCATCTAAGGCTTTATCCTAATGGAGTAATGGAAACAGAAGTACATCGACTCAAGGTTGGTAGCTTCCATCCTGATCTTGCTGCGGTTGGTTATTAAAAGGTCGAGAGTGTTGCAAGGTAATATTCTCGACAAAAATATTGAGTTTTATTTCAGTACAAAGCACTGTAGGATAAAAAATCTAGCGATTTTTTATCCTACCCTTTACAAATGCACCTTAACAAATGCAACCGCAGATCATTGTTATTAAAATTGGCACATCTAGTCTTAGTCATCCCGAATCAGGTGATTTACAACTAGCGACAATCGCCAAATTAGTTGAAGCGATCGTACATTTGCGGCGGGAGGGTAATAGTGTAGTTTTAGTTTCTTCGGGAGCTGTGGGAATTGGCTGCGGAAGGCTCGGATTGAAACAACGTCCTCGCAAAATCTCTAAAAAGCAAGCAGTAGCTGCCGTGGGGCAAGGTCGCTTAATTAGGATTTACGATGACTTTTTTGGCTCTTTACAACAACCTGTTGCTCAAGTTTTATTAACCCGTGGCAATCTAATTCAGCGGCAGCATTATATGAATGTACATGCTACTTTCCATGAGTTGCTAGAGATGGGTGTAGTGCCAATCGTGAATGAGAATGATACGGTTGCAGTTGACGAATTGAAGTTTGGTGATAATGATACACTTTCAGCGTTGGTTGCTAGTTTGGTCGAAGCGGATTGGTTGTTTCTATTAACCGATGTCGATCGCCTATATACTGATGACCCTCGTCAAAATCCTGAAGCTAAGCCAATTGAATTTGTGGAATATTCAGAACTACAAGAACTTAGGCAAGCGATCGGTGAGAAGCAGGCTCTAGGTGCACAGGGTGGTGGAACTCAATGGGGAACTGGTGGCATGACCACAAAGCTTGATGCGGCTCGAATCGCCTCAGCGGCAGGAGTTCGTACCGTAATTACGCGAGGGGCTTTCCCCGATCGCCTGTCGGCAATTCTTCGTGGCGAGAACTTTGGCACACAATTTGCGGCTCAACCCAAAACGGTTAATGCGCGTAAACGTTGGATTGCTTATGGCATGGTTCCTTTGGGCAAGCTGTTTTTGGACGATGGAGCAGTGACTGCGGTTATTCGCAAAGGGCGATCGCTATTGCCTGCTGGAATCACCAAAGTAGATGGCAAGTTTGAAGCAAATGAGTCTGTGAGTTTATGCGATCGTGATGGTAAAGAAATTGCCAGAGGCATCTCAAATTACAGTAGTAGTGACATTCTGCGCATTCTCGGTTCTCAGTCAGAAGATATTCCTAAATTACTAGGCTTTGATGGAGAAGAAACCGTAATTCATCGTGATAACTTAGTCAGCCTTTAAAAGAGAATGTAGGGTGGGCAATGCCCACCTTACTGTTTAGGATTACTCTAGCGATGTAAGTTTTGCTTAGTACACAAACCCCAAAAGATAAGTGGCGGCGCAAAGCGCCGCCACTTATCTTTTGGGGTTTGATTAGTCCTAGCTAGCCCAAACACGTAAGATAGCGACCTTGCGGGTCGCTATCTTACGTGTTTGGGTAATTGATTTTGTACGAGTATTTATTACGTTAGTAAAATAATAATTTTCGAGAAATTGTTGCTATCACAATAGTGGCGCATACTACTAAAAACTGACCTGATAAAACTTGGACAGAATATAGCCAAAATGAATTTTGAATAGCGGTAAAGTTTGGTATTTGAATTGCAATTAAATACACTATTCCAATCAGGTGAATTGCTATTAATCCACCAAAACAACTGATTGCCATCTGCGATAAACTTGGTGGTCTTAAAAAAGCTAAAAATCCACAAAGCCATCCGCCAAAAACGAATCCTAGCAAATATCCAAAAGCGGGAGACTTAAGGTAGCTTAAGCCACCACCTTGATAAAATACGCCAAATCCGCTTAAGCCCAACGTAATATAAGTGATTTGCGATAAAAGTGCCGCATAGCGTCCACCGAGACAACCTGTGAGAAGAACAGCGCCAATTTGCATAGTTACGCTGATCGATTCGATCGCAACATTATTGCCCTGACCTGCGAGGGAGGGTAAGATCATGGAGGGTTGAATGAACGTACTAGCAATTGTCAGCAACAGTCCAGACAATGCCCACATTAGCTGTAACGGTTTTGGCACAAGTGTCTCAGTCAGAAAAATAGATGCAATATAGAATCGTACATGAATTATGACGCAAAAAATAAGATGCGGCACTTAGCGCCGCATCTCAATCACATCTCATATACCAAATTTACAAAAGTGTAACAACACACCTGGAAATTAAAAACTAAACTCTGGAAGGATTTTAATTTCATTATGAGACCGATTTTGGTGTTTCCAGCGACTTGGCAGCATCTCATCCCTGCACCTATAAGTATTTATACTTATAGGTGCAGGGATGAGATATTAGAACAAAAAGCCCATCCTGAAGCCAATAACACTACCCCTGTTAAGGTGCAAAAATAGTGAACGTAAATTGGTTGTTTCAGCCTTCAAAAATCCATTTTCTTGGACTTCTGATATGAAACTTTGCGAATTTATAGCGCTGGAATCTCGTAGGTTCGTTAGTCGCCTTTACAGGGGTAGTCAATGACACCTGAAAACCAACAAAAGCTGGCGTTGAACATATTCATACTGATCAGGGGAAAATGGGGAAAGATTTTTGATTTTTACGCTTGAGTTAGAAAAGCAATAAACTGATCGAAATCTGCAACATTTCCTTAGACTTTGAGTAACATAGAGTCTTGCGATGCAATCTCGCCAAGTAATGTCTCAATCTAGTGTTCTCCCCCTCCACCCTAGTCATATAGGGTTTACTAACAATGTGGTCTTCAGGGTTAATAAACTTGGGGTAAACACAGTAGCTATCGCTAACCCATGTGTGGGAGATGGGGATATCCCAGTCATGCTGGAAATGGGTAACGGCAATCAGTCAGATAAAGAGAGATTTGCAGAATTATTCCAAAAGTTCAAACAGCAATGGACATTTGAAGGGATTTGCATA
>JBIKYZ010000155.1:0-12430 GCA_044354985.1 Pseudanabaena sp.
GCAAATACTACTATCTTAGTACTCCTAAATCATTAGTGCTTCGATTTCTCATGCCCAATATTTGGGCATCTCTTAATGTGCCGTTCATCCATTTTTTGCTTCAATTTTTTCCAAACTCCAATACTTACATGAGATAGCTAAAGCCAAAAAGATAAATGGTGGCGCATAGCGCCACCATTTATCTTTTTGGCTTTATAGCTGTCGCCATTCTTGTTAGGACATAAAACCCAAATAGTGTGAGGCGGCGCGAAGTGCCGCCTCACACTATTTGGGTTTTGATTTGTCTTTATATAAAGTGGCTAAGGCTATAGTGTCCTAAGCAAAGTCCATAAAAAGCCCGTAAAGTTGGGCTTCGCAGGGACGAAACTTTACGGGCTTTGGTAATTTATTTTGTACAAGTACTTAACCCAAGTTGCTACCTATTAAAAACCACCTCAAAACAGGTGCAAAACAACCTAGCTAAGTCCTAAATACTGCCATTGTCATGTAAATATCTAGTATTTTTTGTTTTAAATTATGTTTTGAGCGAATAGGTAGCAACTTGGGTTACTTAAGCTAGCTAATGTAGTCCTAAGAGTCAATTGATTAAGCGTCTCTAGTTCTTGTTTAGGATGACTGAGGAGTCGCGATCGCATTTCTTCAGTTAGCCCTTGAACATTGGTGAAATCTGCCCCAGCAATACTTTCAAATCCCTCAAAATCGGCATCAGTTAGATCCGCAGCACGTAGATCGGCTCCAGCCAAATTTGCTCCATTTAATCGGGCTTTTTGTAAATAAGCGCCTGTCAAAATAGCCTTTCTTAAATCAGCTTGAATAAGTCTTGCTCCTGCTAAGTTAGCACCTGTTAAATCTGCTCCACCAAGATAAGCACCTATCAAATTTGCATTTTGTAAGTCTGCATCTTTGAGATTACCTGTATTAAGCGGTGCACCATTCAAACTTGCACTTGGTCCGATCGCACCCGATGACTTATAAGCGAAGTTCTCAGGAAAAATAGTTTCACTGTCATATCTTGCACCTTGTAGCTTTGCTTCATTCAGATTTGCTTCACTGAGATCTGCGCCACTGAGATCCACACGATATAAATAAGCTCCTTGGAGATTAGCTTTTTGGAGGATAGCTTTACGAAGATCAGAGCTACGCAGATCGGCTCCACTTAGATTGGCTTCACTTAAATTTGCCAAACTTAGATTAGCGCATATCAGAGTTGCTTCTTGTAGGTCAGCTTTTTGGAGGTCACATCCACTGAGATCGATCTGATATAAATCTTTCTTATTCAAAGAAAGTCCCGATTTAATTGCTGCTAAAACTTCTTGGGCAAGGTTGAACATAGTTATTAAAATTTTTATTAAATTCTAGTTGGGTTTAAGCAAAAATCTGGATTTTGCGATCGCACTTTACGGTAACTTTCCTTAAAGTAAGCAATAACGAATAATTTTGCCAAAAATCTGCCAAATTTTTTTGATTTTAGTTTTATTTGATTTTAGTTAAGGAGTTGCCCCAGTGCTTGTACCACCGATGACGATGATGGACTTCTTTAAAAAAAGTGAAGGAGTTTGGTTTATTCACCGCACCGTACATCATTTTGACAGCGTCGCTGACGAGTCTGGGGAGTCAAAGATTCATGTCAAAATGGTCGCAAAAGAGGATGATCGAGTCCAAAAAATCTGTGCGTCACAGGACATTGATTTCACAATCGCTTCCTGTGGTGCTAGCTTTATCTGGCAAGCACATGAGGTGGATGGTGCGGAGCCAAACCCTGACCACGCCGCAATTTTAGTAGATGTGCCCCATGATGCCACAGGGAGATCGGGCAAATTATTGAGAAATCAAGGCTATGTCGAAAGAATTCCTGTCGTTAGCCGCTATTGGTTTGGTGATGATGGCATTTTGACTATTGATACTGAATATGACAATAATCAGGGGCAAGAGCGTTGTTGGTTTATTACTGATGACTTTCGAGTGCGCGTAGGTACGGTGCGCATGAATAATGGTGTTTATCAGATGACCTATTGTTCCGAGCGCCGTTATGTTGGAGAAACAGATTTAGAAGCTATGCTACAAAGAAACTTAGTAAGACAAAATTAAGTTCATACTCAAAACCCAAAAGAGAGCTGCTGCACAAAGTGCCACAGCTCTCTTTTAAGTTTTATATCTCTACTAAAGTGGCATTAGCCATAACCTATGGGAAAAATATTTTAATGCTTGAAAATGATCTTCAACAATGGCTGAAATCAGCGCGACAAGAATCAGCCAAGGGAAAACTACCAAACTATATCCCCTTGCTTGCTCAGGCTGATCCACAAGCGATCGCGATCGCCATCCAAAAAGTTAATGGCGATCATCTGATGGCAGGTGACTTAGAGTTAACTTTTCCACTAATGAGTGTAATTAAGCCATTTTTGTTACTTTATTTGCTAGAGACAAAAGGCTCTGAACAGGTTTTTCGGATAGTTGATAGTCAAGTAACATCGGAAACATTTAATGCGATTCCTAGAGGAAAACCCAAAAATTCGATGATTAATAGTGGCGCGATCGCCCTATCATCACAATTAGCATCTTGTGAAACCTTACAAAGCTGGCTTAATCAGCGATCGGGCACAAATTTAAAGCTCGATTTGGAAGTTTTAGCATCGGTGCGATCAGTTGCTAATCGTCGCAATTTAGCGATCGCCGATCAACTTAAAAACATGGGAATAATTGCTAATCCTAGTAAAGCTCTTGCGATTTATGAGGAAATTTGTTGTTTACGGGGGAATGTACAAGATCTAGCAAAGCTTGGTACTTTATTGGTTTATACGCAGCGATCTTCTAATATTCCTATCGTATTAGAGGTTATGACCAAGTGTGGCATGTATGAATCATCGGCAGAATTTGCTCAGAATATAGGAGTTCCGTCAAAGTCCAGTATTAGCGGTGCTTTACTATCGATTATTCCAGATCAAGCAGCGATCTCCTGTTATAGCCCTACACTCGATGCGACTGGTAATTCAGTCTCAGGGCTATTTTTAATCCGACAAATTAAAAACTATGTTTTAGGATTAGGGCGCGAAGAGTCGTAAACCCAAGATCTGTACCGCCCGCATAGCGGGTGGTACAGATCTTGGGTTTACGTTTAGTGAAAGTCAGCCGAAATATTTGATTAAAAATTGAATTTTTCGATAGTTATTTGCGATCGTGTATATACAGCTACCTTTATCCGATAAAATTAGAAACGCTAAAAAGTTTTCGGTTGTAAGCAGTAGAGAATAAGTAAATGAGTACCTTTGAGAAAGTTAAAGAGATCGTTGCATGCCAATTAGGCGTTGAACCAGAAGAAGTTAGACCAGAAGCTAACTTTGCAAACGACCTTGGCGCTGACTCTCTCGATACCGTCGAATTAGTTATGGCATTGGAAGAAGAATTCGGCGTGGAAATCCCCGACGAAGACGCAGAAAAAATTATCACTGTGCAAAACGCGATTGATTACATTCGCAGTAAACAAGCTGCTTAAGCAATTGTTTTAGATAAAAGCTTTGTTGCTCAGCGACAAAGCTTTTATGTTCTTAAAATTTTTGACATATTGATTCCAAACGAAATGCAAAACCCTCAGCCCCTCTCTCGCGTCGTTGTCACTGGACTAGGTGCAATCACACCGATCGGTAACACGGTCGAAGAATACTGGCAAGGTCTAGTCGATGGCAAAAACGGAATTACAGACATTACTCGCTTTGATACAACCGATCATGAGTGTCGGGTTGGTGGCGAAGTAAAAGATTTTGATCCTCTAGCCTATGTCCCAGCCAAAGAAGCGCGCCGAATGGATCGCTTTGCTCAATTTGGTGTGAGCGCCAGTATCCAAGCATTACGTGATGCTAATCTGGAAATAACGCCTCTTAATGCGCCTCAAATTGGGGTTTTGCTAGGTACTGGAATTGGGGGCTTACAAGTACTCGAAGATCAGCATGAAATTATTCGCACCAAAGGTCCAAGCCGTTGTAGCCCTTTTATGATTCCGATGATGATCGGCAATATGGCCGCAGGTTTGACTGCAATTCATACGGGCGCTCAGGGACCAAACTCCTGCACCGTGACTGCTTGTGCGGCTGGCTCCAATGCGATCGGTGATGCATTTCGTCTTGTCCAAAGTGGTTTTGCCCAAGCGATGATCTGCGGTGGTACTGAGGCGGCGATTACACCACTCGGATTTGCTGGTTTTGCTTCGGCAAGAGCCATGTCTCGTCGTAATGATGATCCTGCTCATGCTTCTCGCCCGTTTGACAAAGATCGGGATGGCTTTGTAATGGGTGAGGGTGCAGGTATCTTGATCATTGAAAATCTGGAACAAGCTCTAGCGCGTGGAGCAAAAATCTATGCAGAAATCGTAGGCTATGGCTGCACCTGTGATGCTTACCATATGACCTCACCTTCTCCCAATGGTGAAGGTGCAGTAAGAGCAATGACTCTTGCTCTTAAGGATGGTGATATTACACCTGAGATGGTTGACTACATTAATGCCCATGGGACAAGTACTTCAGCAAATGATAGTACCGAGACTAAGGCTATCAAGAAAGTTTTAGGAGATCATGCCTACAAAGTTGCTGTTAGTTCTACTAAGTCGATGACAGGACATTTGCTTGGTGGATCGGGTGGCATTGAGGCAGTAGCGACAGTTTTGGCAGTGAAAAATAATATTGCACCGCCAACAATGAACTTAGAAAATCCTGATCCTGACTGTGATCTCGACTATGTGCCTAACCAGTCTCGTCCGATGACAATTAATGTGGCGACCTCTAACTCCTTTGGGTTTGGTGGTCATAACGTTACACTCGTCTTTAAGAAATACCGTAATTCGTAATTCTAAATTACGAATTTCACAATGTGAAGCTAGTTTTTAAAAATATCAATATCTTTAGAGACTCAAAACAAGACACAAAATGGCTACGCCATTTTGTGTCTTGTTTTTTTTACAGATCGGTTTTCTTTGGATTTTCCTTATAGCGATCGCAAAAAAAAGCTTCCGTGCAAAGCGCGGAAGCTTTTTTTGATTTTTTATGCATCAATAAATAGATCAGAGCCTTCTTGAGTGACTGCAAAGCTTTTCACGTCAGTAGATGTTTTGCCCATGGCAATCATTTTTTTCGCAACATCAGGTAAGGGAATACCCACGAAGGACTCTACCCATTCAGTATTCTTGCCAGTACAAATTTCAAACTTGGAACCATGAAAAGGACAGGTAATTGTCCCATTTTCAAATTTGCCTTTTGCTAAAGGTAGCCCAAAATGAGGACATTTATTTGCGATCGCGCAATATTTATCACCAACTTTCGCGACGAGGACAGATTGTCCATTAGCGCTAGTTTTCAGTACTTTATCAGAAATGACATCGGATGTGGAAGCAACTTTGACTTTAGTCATTTGGTTGGGGGGAGTGATGGTTAAGACACAAAAAACTATATCACAAGCCTTGTTTGTCATTAACCACCAAAAAATAGCATGACGGCGCAATGCGCTATCACTCTGTTTTTGGGGTTGAGATCAAAATTTTTTAGTAATAGTGTTATGGGCGCGAAGCGCCTACAACACTATTTTGTCTGTGTCGGAAAATGTTGGAAAAAAAGATCAGACTTTTTCTGTTCCCAGAACTTGTTTGTTAATGCCTTGATTGATGTCATCAAACATCATAATTTTTATCGTTAAAAACAAGTTAGAGCTAGATTAAAAAAATATAATAATCCTTGAAAACCTTGCTAATAAATGTTTTTGAGGTTTACATCTATACAATTATCATAGATAACCAGTTTAAATAAACTGTGCTAACTTATCTGTGTAAGCAGAAACAACATACAAAATATTTTATTTTCTACGTTGTTATCTGTATTGATTTTTGGGTTAATCTCTAAAACTTTTCGGCGAGTCTAACGGATGGGTGTTGAGTAATTGTGAATTGAGTAATAAGTTCTAATATTTGCATTGGAAAATGAATTGGGAAAAGTATTGGTAAATGTGTTGAGTACAAACTATGAGTTTGTTTGCCTAATTAGATGGAGATTTAATTAGAAAGTTCCCAATTCATGTCAAGATTTAGAATCAAAAATTAGAATAATTGTATTATTGAAAACATTTTGACTCGCTAGTTTTTTAGAGAGCTTATCTAAATACAAATAATTAGTGAACTGTGAGGAAAAAGATGACTATTGAAGACGCACTCAATATCGTGGATTCTGTTTTGGGAAATAAGAGCCTTAGTACAATTCAAGAGGCTATTTTTCGTCAGACGTGGGAGGGTAAGACCTATTCAGAGATTGCTGAAAAAGCTGGCTATGATGCTGCTTATATTCGTGATGTTGGTTATAAATTATGGCAATTACTGTCAGAAGCTTTTGCCGATCGCGTAACTAAAAATAATTTGCAAGTGGTTCTTCGTCGCTATAGCAATCGATCGGTTAATGCTATTACTAATCCTGTTGGAAATTATCCATCTACGATTAATTCTCAGATGATTTCAGCCATGCCATCACCTGTAAATTTGCCTGTTTCTACGGAGTCATTTAGTCAAGAAATTAGTAATGGAGCCTCTAAGCTTTTGCAGTTATTAGCGCGGGTTTTGACTGAACCTATTGGCGATCGCCCAATTAATCATCATTGGCAGCAAATTCACGATTCAAATACCGACTCTTCGTTGAAATTAACGATTACCGTAAATCTCAGCATGGCGGACTAATAACCTCACCCCTAGCCTATCTTCTTCCTAAGGAGGGGAGAACAAGAAAAATATTGCGCCCCTTCTCCTTTGCGAAGAGAAAGACCAATTATCGAAAGTGTGAATACACTTTCGATAATAAAAAACAGACCCAGTGAGGGTTTTAATTTTCCAAATGGCATTGCCATTTGGAAAATTGGTATTCGGGAGGTGTGGTTAAATTGCTTTGCTAGCAATATCCTTGCGGTAATACATGCCATCATAAGCAACAAACTCAATTGCGCTATATACATTGGCGATCGCATTTTTAATGTCTTCGCCCAAAGCGGTAACTCCAAGCACTCGACCACCATTAGTAACTAAAGCATTATTCTTAAGCTTTGTTCCTGACTGAAACACAAAAGCCAAATCTTCGGCTTTACCGATACCTGTAATAAACTGCCCCGTATCTACCTTGTCTGGATAGCCACCTGCTGCCATTACTACACATACAGAAGACTGCTTTTTCCATTTAATCGATGGAAAATTAGCTAGGTTCCCTTCGATGCAAGCCATGAGCAAATCATCAAGATTGGTGTCGAGCAATGGCAATACAGCTTGGGTTTCAGGATCACCCAAGCGGCAGTTAAACTCCACAACCTTGGGCTCACCTTCGGGAGTAATCATCAAACCCGCATACAGACAACCACGATAGTCAATGCCTCTAGCATTCAAAGCTGAGATCGCAGGTTCTAAAACTTGGGTCTGCACCTTTGCCATCAACTCAGGAGTTGCGATCGGAGCAGGGGCATAGGCTCCCATACCACCTGTATTAGGACCAGTATCACCATCCCCGAGACGCTTATGATCTTGAGCAGGGCTTAAGGGGCGGATGGTTTTCCCATCTGTGACGGCGAGTACAGATACTTCTTGTCCTACCATAAACTCTTCGATCACCACGGTTTCGCCTGCGGAGCCGAACTGTCCTGCAAAAATGCGATCGATTGCTTCGGAGGCTTCTTCCATAGTCATAGCAACAGTGACTCCTTTGCCGCTAGCTAACCCATCAGCCTTGATCACGATCGGCGTCCCCTGTTCTTGCACATAGGCTTGCGCCGCTTCGAGACTTGTGAAAGTAGCACTAGCGGCGGTGGGTATATTGGCTTCTTGCATAAGAGCCTTTGCCCAAGACTTGCTAGCTTCGATCTTTGCACCCTCTTGGGTTGGTCCAAAAATTAACGCTTCAGCAGCTTGAAAATAATCAACAATGCCAAGTGCTAGCGGCAGTTCGGGACCAACTATTGTAAAACCAACACCTTGTACTTGGGCAAACCGTAAAATCCCTTCAAAATCATCAATGCTGAGGGAAACGTTTTGACAGTTTTGCATAGTTGCTGTACCGCCGTTTCCTGGGATGCAAAAGACGCGATCAATATTGGGAGATTGCAGAAGTTTCCAAGCTAAGGCGTGTTCTCTACCGCCACTGCCAACTACGAGGACTTTCAAATTACACCTTTAATACTCACACTAATTTTGCTTTCTCTATTACAAGGATTTGCTTCTTCGTCAAGTCCAAATAATTCTTTAAAATCTTTAATAAGTAGGGATTTCAAAGAATTGTTTGGACTTTACTCATTTGCAAAATGTGATGAGAAAACTTCAAATAATCAGATTTTTAAGAAATTATGTACTGCTAAAGCAGGACGATAAATCTCAATAATATTAATCATTCAGGCATCAATTATACCTGAGGAGTAGCTCTTAAGGAGTAGATCCTATGGTAATTTCGTTGCTAAAGCTTGTCTTTTTCACAAACTGGAAGGCTCCTGCGATCGAGCCCCAGACCCTTTCATCGGTTACGATGTCATAGCCACGATCAAGGCTGCTATATGTATTTTCCGTAACTTCAAACTCAATTGCAAGATAGGTATCGACACCTTTACGATTAATGCAACATTTTTTTCCTGGCTCGACTGCCCCTTTAAATGTTTGGTGATCAGCGCGATCTACCCATTGAGTACAGCCCTGTAGCTGCTCGATCGCATCGATATCCAGCACTTTAAGCCGATCAAGATCTCGGCTAGCCCCAAAAAACGTTTCCGCATTTTTGAGTCGATAGTTGATCATTTCAATGCGATCGTTTTGAAAAATCAGATGTAAAACTGCGGTGCGATAAGGATGATTTAGCTCATAGTCGTAGGCTTGTTCAAGAAAGAGCCATACGCCATCGTCAGTAATAGGATTTGGTAATGCGCGAATGCCAACGCGAATATGGGCAAAAAATGGCGGATTGTCGATCGCTTGTTCCCAATTACTATGATCGCCTGCGAGCCATTGAGCAAGCGTATACACATCGCTAGGGTTTGTAGTCATGAGTTGTTAAAATTTACTTTTTTTATTAGACATTAAAAATTTGAAGACGCAAAGATTGCGATCCTCTACTTTTTTGGGATCCACAATTAAATATAAACCTAGCGACAAAATACAAAACGCCCGCTGCGCAGGTATTATGATTTTGCCTCTAGGTTTATATTTATGCTGAGTTACTTATTACTGAAATTACCTGCATAATTTCAGTAATGTTAATCGGTTTACTAATGTAATCATTCATACCTGCATCAAAACAAGCTTGGCGATCTTCGGGCATCACATCAGCAGTCATGGCAACAATTGGCACTTGGCTAATTAATTCATTGCGAATAATCTTTGTGGCGGTTATGCCATCCATTGTTGGCATTTGCAAATCCATCAGGATTAGATCGTAGGTATTATTTTGTAAAGCCTGCAATACCTCTAATCCGTTGTTAGCAATATCACTAGTCTGATAACCAAGTTTTTTGAGTATCGAACTAGCAACCATTTGATTAACTTTATCGTCTTCCACTATGAGAATCTTTAAAGGGAATTTTTCGGCAAATTGTCTGTTGATTGCAGATTTTTTATTGGGAGTTCCCAAAGGCTGATAGATCGTTTGACTAGTTAAGACCACAATCTCAAAGTAAAATATTGAACCTTGGGTATCAGTCAAAGGCTTCCAGTCTGCGGGAGGATTGCCACCAACTTGCCCAAAGCTCTCTACCCAGATTGTGCCATTCATTAACTCGACAAGTCGTTTACTGATCGCCAGTCCTAAGCCAGTGCCACCATATTTTCGATTAATGGAGGCATCAGCTTGGGTAAAGGGCTGGAATAGTCTATCAATGCGATCGGCTTTGATGCCAAAACCTGTATCAGCGATCGCAAATTTAAGTTGATACTTTTTTCTTACTCCTAGTTCTTCATCCATAAAATTATTGGAATCAGTAACTTTCTCATCTTCTTCCTCGTCTAGGGGCTTTCCAATAACTGAAATGGAAACCTGACCACTTTGGGTAAATTTAATAGCATTACCAACCAGATTTAGTAAGATCTGGCGCAAACGCGCATAGTCTCCAATTACGATAGGAATATCAGGCGAGATCATATATCGGAGATCAATTTGCTTAGCGATCGCTTGACTATTTAGCAGTTGAGTGACTCCACTAACAACATCTTCTAACTTAAAATCCCATTCTTCTATTGATAACATTCCTGATTCAATCTTAGAGAAGTCAAGAATATCATTGATAATGGTTAAAAGAGATTCACTACTATCCTTAATCGTTTTCACAAAATCGGCTTGTTCTTCGTTAAGGGCTGTAGTTTCCAGCAGTTGTGCCATTCCCATTACGCCATTCATCGGTGTGCGAATTTCATGGCTCATATTTGCTAAAAATGCACTTTTCGCTCTAGTAGCTTCTTCAGCACTTGTTTTCGCTTGTTCTAGAGTGCTTTCTGCTTGCTTACGGACGGTGATATCCACGACTCGCGCTAGACTATACTGCTGTTCTCCAAAAGTAATTCTCTTAAGAGAAAGATCTCCCCAAAATTCGCGTCCTTTGAGAGTCAGATATTCTACCTCGATGCTACAAAAACCATTTTGGTTAACTTCTTGGTCAATCTGGGCGAGTTCTTGCCTAGTAAACTGGCGTTTGTGGAGAGTGCGCCCTTCAATATTAAGTAGATCATTTTTATCTTCAACTTCAAATAGTTTTATAGCTTGCTGATTGCATTCTATGATGAGTGAAGTCTTACTATCAACTAAGAACAGTGCATCAGTAGACTCATTAAAGATTAATTCTCGTAAATCACGGCTGTGGGTTAGCTCTGTTTCTAGTCGTTTGCGATCGCTAATATCAGTAATTGTACCAATCAGTCTCACTACTTTTCCTTGGTCGTCGCAAATCGCCTCACCTCGGCTGATTACATGACAGATTGAGCGATCAGGACGAATGATGCCATGTTCCACCATGTAAGGTGTACCATGGGCGATCGCCTCTTCCACGGCTGCACGAAGATTTGGTTGGTCATCTAGAGGGACAATATCAAAGAAGTTGGCATATTTAGGTAATGGCACATTTGGATCAAATCCCAGAATGAGGAATTGCTGAGCTGACCAAGTACTAACTCCACTCGCTACATCAAATTCCCAACTACCGATCCTTGCAATACGTTGAGCTTCAGTGAGATCTATTGTTTTTTTAGCAACCTGTTTTTCTAAATCTTGAGCATAATTTAAGCGCATTTGATCTGCGTCCTGTAGTTCGATCATCATTTGTTGCAAAGCTTCTTTCAAAGTTTGCACTTCAGTAATGCGTGTATCTGGAATTGTCTGTTCTAGGCGCTTTTCAGAAAAAGACTTAGTGGCTTGAGTGAGATGAGATAGTGATCGAGAAATGCGTCGAGATGTACAAATGCCGATACCAATGGAACCTACTAGAGAGAATCCACATAATAGAATCGAGCGACAAACATTCTTCTGAATTTCTGAAATAAAGTCAGCCCCAGGGATCGCTATTACAAAAAGCCAGTCTAAGCCGTATTTATCTTGATAGGGAGTAATCTGTACAAATTGGCGATATCCCGCAATTGTCAAACTTAATTGTTTAGATTCCTTAAGGTTGTTAAAATCTCCAAATTTCTGACGGAGCTGTTTAGACACTTCCCTCGTCAGGTCATCTTGACTTTCCGAAGCGAGTATTCGAGAAAAATTTTTGTCAGTTCGTCTCAACCCCGATGATTCAGTTGCTAGTGATGTCGCCACCAGTTCTCCCGATCTCTCAATGATAAATACTTGTCCAGTAGACGTGAACTTTACCTGCATGAGGAATAGGCTAATATCAGACAGAAAATAGTTGGTGGAGAAAAAGCCATATAATCCATTAACATCATAGACAGGGGCAAAGGCAACTGTTTGTAACAATGGTAGAACTCGTGCTAAAGATATTGGAGTCCATGCTTGTTTACCAATATCTTTAGCTTGCCTATACCAACTAACAGTGCGAAAGTCATCATCGAATTGTAAAAACAGCTGAATAGGTTTCCCTTGGGAGTCAATTGAATAATATCGACGCTGATTCGGAACAATTTTGTGAAAAAAAATAGAGTCAATGGGAATGTTCTTACCTGTGGCTGTTTCTGCAAGTTTCTGAATTTCTTTAGAGCTAATTCGCAGATAGCCAATACCATTCCCATCCTCGCTTAAAAAAATATTGGAGGGCAGTGATGGGTTTAATTGCATCTGCTGCCAAAGTTGTTGTCTTAATTTTTCTTTATCTTTAATATTGATTGGACTTTGGACAAGATTGAAGCAAAGAAAGAGCGGGATTAAGCGAAAAGGGATAATGAGAGTTTCAACTTTCAACCGAAAACAAATCATTATCCCTAAACCCATTATGCCAATAATTGTCA
>JBIKYZ010000156.1:0-12354 GCA_044354985.1 Pseudanabaena sp.
GACAATTATTGGCATAATGGGTTTAGGGATAATGATTTGTTTTCGGTTGAAAGTTGAAACTCTCATTATCCCTTTTCGCTTAATCCCGCTCTTTCTTTGCTTCAATCTTGTCCAAAGTCCAATCACTATTCCTTTTGTTTCGATACAATCTAGCTCTTTGGCAATCGATTCAGCTATTTCAAGACATAAATCAGATTCCTCAGTCTGCTTTAGATAAGTATGACAAAGAGATAGATTAATCGCACATATAACTATGTCTTGTTTGACATCTAGTTTTTCCAAAATATTTAATGCTTTCTCAAAATAGAAAATAGCATTTTTATATTGCTTAGAGACGAGATAGTAAAATGAACCAATGCTGGCTAATGCTTTGCCTTCAGCAATCCGATCGCCAATTTCACGAGCAATCTCTAAAGCTTCTTGAATACACTCCAAAGCTTTGGCATGTTTTTTAAGCGTCATATAACACAACCCTAAATTTTGTAAGGCAACATATCTACCACGCCGATCGCTAGACTTGTTACAGATATCTAGCGTTTGCTCAAAATATTCCACAGATCGCTCATGCTGCCCTCTCTGACTGTAAATATAGGCAATACCATTAAGAGATAGGCATTCTAATTCGCGATCGCCAAATTTTCGAGCGATATCCAGAGATTTTTCTAAGTAATTTAATCCTGCTTGTTTATGGGAATTGCTGCCATTTGAGAAACCTAGATCGGCAAAAGTAAACCCCAGATTTTGATTGGCATATCCTTCTTGCAATTGGTCATTGATTTCACTCGCAATTTCTAGCTGCTTTTGGTAACAGGCGATTGCTTCTAAATGTTTAAACTGAAGCAATTTTAAAGTTCCTAACCCATTCAATGCTTTTGCTTCTGCTTGGCGATTGTTGATTTGGCGAGCAAGATTTAATTGCTGTTGGAAGTAGTCAAGGGACTTATCCGAATCGCTGAGATAATAGAAAGCCCAACCCAAACCACTTAAGCAAACTAGATCTTCCTCAGAATTAACCTTACCCAAAAGGCTTTGGTAGAGTTCAATTTGATCACGGTAGTAGCCCCAAAGCCTTAATTTTTCATGGAGTTCTTTATCATTATCTTCAAGTCGAAATGATAAGACTTGACCTGCCTTTTGCCATGCTGAGGCTTCGCCTAGATGATTGAAGACCTGTAAGTACGCATCTATTTTCTCTAGATTACTCACGTCATCAGGTGGCTCGTCTTCACTCGTAAGGAAATATTCGATCGCAATATAATCGTCTAGATACTCGATTGGCACTGTATCCAAATCGATTTCTAATGCGTTAAACAGTCTTTGTCCTGCGGTTAAATTCGTCATTTCTATCAATCAAGCTCCCACTTTTGCAACAAATCTTTGCGATGCTCTAGGGCAACACTGCGAATTAAATTATGTAGCCCCAACACGCGATGACTATTGTGATTTAGGGATATCTCAACTAGAAAGCGATCGCATAAATCATCCAAAATTCTCTGCTGCTGTTCTTTAGTATAGACTTCCTGCCTTAATCGCTTGACATAGACTTCTAACTGCCTCAGCCAGCCAGAATCTTGAACGGGGCGGCGATATTTTGCCACTACACAGATCAACAAATAAGCGTCAGCATTTTGTGTTTCTAATCGCCGAAATACTGCCTCTAGCCGTTGTTTGTAAACCTTAAGCCGAATTTCGCGTGTCAATTTATGCAATTTCCAATCATCATCCGCGCCTTCTAATTTAGTACCCGCCTCTGCTTCCGCTAAAGCTGTTTCTACTGCTTTAATTTCGCCACCCACATTTTCCCAAAAAGCAACAGCACTTTTCCCAAAGGACTGAACAATATCGCCAATAACAACGCGCAATGTCAGAGGATGCCCATGATAAGCTTTGCCAATTCGCATTAGTAAATCTCTATCTTGAGAATCTGCACCCATATCCAAGCCAGCTTTTTCAAATAAAGCAATCTGCTCTTCATCAGCTAATCCGCCCAAAATTTCACGGTGATATGCATTTGGGTAGCGAGATGCTAAGGCTTCAACCTTGGCAGGTAAATCCTGAGAAGTCACTATCAAGGAACTTTCACAAGATTCTATTGCTAAAAACTTAGCAAAAAACTTTCCCCACCACTCATTCTCAAAATCACCCCAGCCATATTCCTCATTCTTGATCAAAATTGCTTCTAAAGAATCAATCAGCACCAGCACCCGATTTTCTTGTAAGTGCACGATTAATCCATCCAAAATTGCCTTTGGCTGTTTGTCCTCAACCAATTGGCTACACCCTAATTCTTCCAACCAGCGCTCTGCACTGCTAGCAAAGTCTCTCGGTTTTTCGTCATTATCAAAATTAACTCTCAGTACTTTGGCAAACCGACTTTGTACGTCATTAGCAATGCATTCAGACAAAGCGGTTTTACCAATTCCTGTAATCCCTAGCAGCAAGAGTAACCGACACGATCCACGTAGCTTTTTGGTCAAATCACTGATAAGTTGCTTTCGTCCAACCCAGCAATCGTCATAGGCATTCCAAATTGTCTCTATTGACTCTTTCAAGTCTTCAGTTTTTATAGGAGAAGAAATGGTTAGATAATTGGTTAAAGATTTTTGGAAAGTATCCTGACTAGCAATTTCTTGCCAAGAAAGTTCCAGCAATTCGGAAAGTTTCCAGAAATTCTCGCGATTGATACTTTTGCCAGTCAAAAACTTACTGGCTGTGTCTAAGCAAACCTCGGCATCATTTGCTAAGTCACTCTGGCGTACATATCTTGCCTTATAAGCTTTGTTAACTTGCTGCATATATTTTGGACATACTTGCAGGGATCTTTCTGACATAGATTATCTAAGTGTTATAAACATTAACTTTATAGAAATTGTAAGTCAGGAACAAGTCAGAAATACCTTGGTATCAGTTTCGGTATGAGCTAGGCATATCTTAGGAGGTGGTGTGTTTTGATGTATTTATAGATAGAAAAAATCTTGATTTGAGATTTTTTGGTCTTTTTAAATTTAAGCGAGGGAAGGAAAATTTACATGAATATGGTTACAATTGCGCCAATACAATGGTCTAGTTTGAAAGATATTGATGCTGTCGAGCCAATCAATGATAATGACACAGATTGTCTGATCGAGATTCGTGACGTGTTAAAAAAACACGGTAAGATGGAACGCCTTGGAGTCGCCTTATTGCATTCTCATTTTGACTTGGAAAGTGATGAAATATTACTTGAGTCCAGTGACGAAGAAAATAGAACGCTAATAACGCAAGCCGTAAGGCAAGCTGAAGCTGGTAATAGTAACATTGCCACAATTTTGATGTTGCGTGAAGGCGATGCAGCTACGATGTCGTGGTGTCGTAAATACTGTAAGCTAGGACCTTTTGGCGGTCATGCCGTAAAATCTCATAACGTAGTGCCAGGTAAGTAAGTTGCATCATTATGAAGCGAAATGTGATGTGATTTTCTTTTGATGGTTGCTGATCTTTGCAAGGTGCGTTAATGAAATGTAACGCACCTTATTTTTGTTTGTATCGACACTAATTTGAGCACAGTTACAATTCGCCGTATCGAATGGGTAAAACCAGAGCATCTCCATACCGCTATTAGCGACAAGGGATGCATTCAAGCGATCGCAATTTCATATTTGTACCAGTTTTTGTGGTGATCGCAGCATTACACACCATCAGGATTAATGCCCAGCGATCTGAGCTTTTCGGCAAGACGTTGGGCTTTTTGTTCTGCTTCTTGTTTAGCAAGACGCTCTTGAGGAGCAATTTGACGCTCTTGATCTGAAATCAACTTTTCTTGGGTTGCGATCGCAGTTTGTTGCGCTGCGATCGCTTACTCAAATTGCATCAGGATCAACTCCTATTGACCTTAAATAAGTCGCTAGTTTTTCCTTTTGCAGACGTTCTTGCTCTGCGATCGCTTCAGCTTGTTGTTGAGCTAAGGTTGCTTGAGATGCAATTAGACGTTCTTGCTCTGCGATCGCACGTTCTTGCTCTGCGATCGCAGTTTGTTGATTTGCGATCGCCTCAGCATCTAATCGCGCTTGTTTTTCAGCGATCGCCCGTTCATCGCCCGTCAGCAGCAAATCTCCCGACTCGTCCCACCAGCGCAACCATGTGGTCGCAACTTCTTGTTGCAATCCAATTTCCACACCCATTGGTGCAATAGGATAATGTCCGCGATCGTTAGGCTGCATCTTGGCATAACGACCATCAACTAAATGATAAACCTCAACATTATCTTTCCATGCGTCAAAAATGACATAGAACGGAATCCGAATCGCTTGCTCGTAAACCCAGAATTTTCCTGCTTTCTCGGTTTCACTAGGAGCCTTTGCATCTCTTTCTTCTGACCCATTACCAGAGACAAATTCAATCGCAATGAGCGGCGCGACAAATTCTTTCCACAGTACATAAGAACGGCGATATTCGCCATCAAGAAGCGGTGATACATTCGGCACATAAAACCAATCTGGTGCTTCGGCTCCTTTTTCGGGTGGCTCCATCATGCGCCAGTAAATTCCGCTATCTTGACCAATGCAGTAACGTCCATCAGGATGTAATTTCTCTAAGACTGGTGTGATTGAGCTAGTTAAAACAATGCTTTGTGGATGTTCCTGAAAATTTTTCACAAAGGTTCCGTCTGAGTCTGGTAATTGCTTATGATCAGGGAGACTGATTTTAGCCTCTTGAATGGGTTGTAGTTGGGGAGCAGTCGGCTTGAGTAGAGTTTGATTGCTTTCCATAGTAACCCTGAGAGATACGCTGGCTTAATTTTAGCATGGGTTATAATTAGGTGAGCGCGGCAAAGCTGCGCCCACCTAATTATTCACTAAAAACTAGAACCCGCGTACATCTTGTGGTAAAAATGCGCGATCGCTTGGTAACATCGCCACAGGTTCGGTGAGTGTAAATTCTCCTTTCACAATCCAATCCTTCAGGGTTTTAGCGGCTTCTTCGGATAAATGTAAACTGGCTAAAGGCGCAGCACGAACTGTTGAACCAGCGATCGTAATTTTGCCAGACTTGAGTTGAGCATAGGAAACAGACCCAAAAATAGGGCGTACTCGTCTGGGAATCGAGAAATCAATTACAGGTGCGACTAACTCTTCATCCAAAACAGATGCTCTCGCCACTACTTCTTCATTAATTACAGGAAGTGGTACAGCCACACCCATCATCAATGACGCACCATAATTACGGAAATAGCAACCACGTACCCAATCAGAAGTCATTTGCTTAGCATCACCAATTAGAGCCAGAGTTGCCGCAGGACCAATGGGAGTACGATTTTCTAACCGCTTTTGTAATGGAAAATGTTGCGTACCTTCCCATGCGATATAACCAATGCCACCACCCATAAAGATTCTTGTACCAATGCCAATTAATTGCAGATCAGGATCGTTCCACAATGGCGAGATTGCTCCAGGATTAGAATAAACAGCATTACCTAAGCGGGGCTGTAGTGGGCCCAGATATGTATAGAGAGTTTCTTCGCCACCATTGACCCCGACAATAAAATTCTGGTAGAGATTACGGGGATTAAATAGATAGAATTGATTAATGGATTCCTTAGTAATCGTTGTTTCAAAATTAGCGCGAGGATAGCAATCATTGGGATGTCCGATCGCTTTAAAGTTCACTGTTTTCCCCGCGATCAAATCAGCAATCACATGACCACCGCCACGATATTGTGGAGCTTCATCTGTGGGCTCGGCTTCTTGGGTTGCTCCTAAATAAATATCAACTGCCCCAAATCCTGCATAGGCGGGCACTCCATCAATCCAGCAAGTTCTGATCTTAATCGGTGGATCAGTGTGTCCTAAATTGAGCACAGCCCCCGATGACTCCATCGGCTCGAATGTACCTGTGACGATCACATCTACTTGTTTAGTAGCTTGAGTCACTCCGATATCCAAGACAAGGGCTTTGAGTTCGGTAGCAGTAAGGACTTTAGCCTTACCAGCTTTGATTTTGGCATTAATATCGGCGATCGTTTGAGGCATAGGATTTTTCTGGGTTTTTAAATTATGCCAAGGTGCTTATCTAGAATATAGTGCTTTGCGCTCTCATAAAAAGGAAAGGGGGCACTAAGTGCCCCCTTTCCTTTTTATAATGACCAACCATTATTTGATAATGTGCCTGCATGAATACGATCTAAAGCGCGTTTCCCACCCCAGCGATCGACTATCTTGTCATCATATTCGTCAGCAATTTCTATCACTGCCTTAACTGAGGCTTCTAGCTCCTTCCTGTCACAAGTCGAGCCAACAATTGAATGTTCAAATAGGATTTCACTGTCTGGTGATATACCGAATGCCCCAAAAATCATCTTGGCATTTTCTTCGAGTAAATATCGCATCAGGTCTGGTTTTAATTCTGCGCCAACTACTACATACGATCGCGTATTAATAATTGCATCGTCTCCATCCCAAGGAAAAACCAATACTTCTACTAACGCCGAACCCATAAATATGCCTAATCCTGGAATATCTTGGCGAGCACAGGGACATTTGCTAAATATCTCTTGTATCCACGTTACTACTTTTTCATAACAGGCTTCTTGAGCAGTAGTTTGAAATTTCAAGTTATTTGCCTCCATAGGTGTTAGACAACTTTTTGATTTTGGCAATCAGATATTAGTACTTAGATTAATCAGACTATACCTATATACAGGTACATTTTAAAATGAAACCCTAAAAATAGGATGGGGCGCTTTGCGCCCCATCCTATTTTTAGGGTTTCATTTGACCCCTTGTACTATGATGGATAAATCTTAAGAGATACCAAAAATTTGCCTTATTACTTCTTGCGTTTAGGAGGAAACATAGTTGGCTAGTCGCTTCTTATTTACATCTGAATCAGTTACGGAAGGTCACCCTGACAAAATTTGTGATCAAATTTCCGATACGATTCTTGATACCTTATTGGCTCAAGATCCGCGATCGCGTGTCGCAGCTGAGGTTGTGGTTAACACGGGTCTGGTCTTGATCACGGGGGAGATCACCACCAAAGCGCATGTCAACTACGTCGATATTGCTCGTAAAAAAATTGCTGAAATTGGTTATACCAATGCTGATAATGGCTTTTCGGCAAATAGCTGCGCAGTAATGGTAGCCCTTGACGAACAGTCTCCAGACATTGCTCAAGGGGTGAATGTTGCACATGAAGTCCGCACTGGAGCGGAAGAAGAAGCGGACATCGAAGCTGTAGGCGCTGGAGACCAAGGCATTATGTTTGGGTTTGCTTGCGACGAAACGCCCGAGTTTATGCCGATGCCGATCGCGATCGCTCACCGTCTTGCCCGTCAGTTATCAGTAGTTCGTAAAAATGGCACATTGCCATATTTGCGTCCTGATGGCAAAACTCAAGTCACCGTGGTTTATGAAGGTGATAAGCCCGTAGCGATCGATACGATCCTAATTTCGACACAGCATGATGCGGCAATCGATGGCATTAGTGATGAAGCTAAAGTACAAGAACGCATTAAAGCCGATCTCTGGACACATGTAGTTTTACCTAGCTTTGCAGACACATCGGTCAAGCCAAATGACCAGACCCGCTATCTGGTTAATCCAACAGGAAAGTTTGTGATTGGTGGACCTCAAGGTGACTCAGGGCTAACAGGTCGTAAAATTATCGTTGATACTTACGGCGGCTATGCGCGTCATGGTGGTGGTGCTTTTTCGGGCAAAGATCCAACAAAAGTCGATCGCAGTGCTGCTTATGCGGCTCGTCATGCTGCTAAAAATATTGTGGCGGCAGGTTTAGCTAGTAAATGTGAGTTGCAAATTAGTTATGCGATCGGTGTGGCTCGTCCTACCAGTATGCATATTGAGACCTTTGGTACAGGCAAGGTTGATGAAGAGACTTTGCTCCGCTTAGTCAAGGATCATTTTGATTTGCGCCCTGCGGCAATTATCAAGAATTTTGATCTGCAAAATTTACCTAGTACTCGTAATGGTCGTTTCTATCAAGATGTCGCAGCCTATGGTCACATGGGACGCAACGATCTAGACCTTCCTTGGGAACGTCTAGACAAAGTGGATCTCCTGAAAAAGAACGCTTAATATCAAAAAGGCTCGCTAAGCGAGCCTTTTTGATAATTACCCTTCATCACCCAAATAAGCTTCAATTACGGCCCGATCGCTTTTGACAATTTCAGGTTTTCCGATCGCAATTAATTGCCCAAAATCCAAAACTGCAATGCGATCGCACAGTCCCATTACTAACGGTACGTGATGCTCGATCAGAAGAATTGTGAGTTCAAAGCGATCGCGCAAACTGCGAATAAAATCACTTAATTGCCCTTTTTCATTAGGATTCATCCCTGCGGCTGGTTCATCTAGTAATAATAGTTTTGGTTGTAGAGCAAGGGCGCGAGCAATTTCAAGACGGCGCTGATCGCCATAGGAGAAATTTTTGGCTTTAACTTCAGCGCGATCACTTAGTCCCACTAGTTCCAGTAACTCTAAGGCTCGATCATAAGTTTGCTTCTCTTCTTTTGCCGTTGGTGGCAGTCCTAAGATTCCATTCCAAACTCCAGTTGATGTACTGAGATGTCTTGCGATCGCAACATTCTCTAAAGCAGATAGTTCTCCGAATAAACGAATATTCTGAAATGTTCTTGCAATTCCAAATTTAGCAATCTGATGTGGACGACGGTTAGTGATTTCTTGTCCATCGTAGAGAGCCTTGCCACTCGTCGGCGCAATTAAGCCTGTAATTGTATTAAACAGCGTCGTCTTACCTGCTCCGTTTGGCCCAATCACGCCAAAGATTTCATTTTCTTGCACATCAAATGACACTTCATTCACGGCAACTAAGCCCCCAAAGCGACGGGTTACTTGCTGAATAGCTAAGATTGATTTGCTATTTATATTCATGTCAATGGTGATGTGCTTTTGCTGATTTTCGGTAAAGTTGTTATTACAACGCTTTGCGCTGTAAGCGTTACGCTACCATATTTCACGATGTCCTATGAATTCAATCATAAGTCCTCTTGATTTAAGCTTTGTAGCATTGGCAAGTATAGCGATCGCAGTGACATTTCTCCCGCAAATCTCTGATGCATCACCTAATTTACCTCTCATTTGATTGGGTAAGGTTTTAAGCGACAGTTCTTTGTATTTATCTATACAGAAACTTCCTGTCTACTCGCCTTAGATACAGAAAGAACCTGTATACAGTATACGCATTGATCTTTGAATGTTAGTTATGAGCACAGTTTTGATAGAGCTGATACTATCAGTGAGATAGGGATAGGAAAGTATGGCTTTGGTCTTAGCAATATCTACAACACAGTGAAATTCACTTGCAAAAAACTTCTCTATCCTAGGTTTAATATACATGCTGGTCACCAAACAACCTGTACTTAAGCGCTTCTGGTATCCAGTGATGCCGATCGCGCAACTCTCTGCTGACAAACCCCAGCCATTTCAATTATTGGGACAAAAGATTGCCCTCTGGATCGATAAAGATGGTAAACCTGCTGCTGTTGCCGACCAATGCTGTCATCGATCAGCCCAGCTATCCAGAGGCGTTGTGATTGATGGCTGCATTCGCTGTCCCTATCATGGGTGGTCATACAACTCTGAAGGAACTTGCGTGAAAGTGCCTCAACTAGAGAGTGAGAAACTACCTAAAACTTACAAGGTGAACTCTTATCTATGTGTTGAAAGGTATGGGTATCTTTGGGTTTGTTTAGATCAGCAGCCATTGCATCCAATTCCTGAGATCTCAGCAGTGACAGACCCATCTTTCCGAATGATTCATGAGTTTTATGAAACATGGAAAGTTGGAGGCTTGCGGGTGATCGAAAACTCGTTTGACAGTGCCCATGGACATTTTGTCCATGCTTCATCTTGGGGTGATCAAAGTAACCCAGTGCCACCACCTATTGATGAAACCGTAGAAACTGACACTGGCTTTGTGATGAAGCATTGGGTGGAAGTTTTAAATCCAGACTTGCAAAAGAAGAATTTAGGAATCACTTCCGAAAAGACGATCCGTACTAACGAACGCACTTGGTATATGCCATTTGCCCGCACACTGAAAATCCAGTATCCCAATGGTTTGATCCATCTAATTTTTACGGCTTATACTCCCATTGATGATCAGACGACTCAGTTAGTTCAGTTCTGTTTGCGAAATGATACAGAAGATGACGCAAAAGCGGCTGACATCATTGCCTTTGATCGTCAGGTGACGCAAGAAGATCGCGATGTATTGGAAACCACTGAGTTTGATGCGCCATTGTCTCTATCTGAAGAGCAGCATATGCCGTCGGATAAGCCAGGAATCATCATGCGGCATCGACTCGCGGCTTTACTGAAAGAGCATGGCGAAGTTGAGCAACGTCTGAATTATCCAAACCCATAAGGTTGCGCCACTTTGGGGCACAACCTTATGGGTTTGGCATCTACATTTATGCAGCATGAGGGAATATCTCAATGTTAGTTACGAAACAACCAGTACTCAAGCGGTTCTGGTATCCCGTTATGCCGATCGCACATCTAACCGCCAAAATGCCACAACAGTTTGAGCTGCTAGGACAAAAACTAGCACTTTGGCTAGATATTGATGGGAGTCCAGTCGCGGTAAGCGATCGCTGTTGTCATCGGACAGCGAAACTTTCCAAAGGAGTTGTCATTGATGGGTGTGTTCGCTGTGCCTATCATGGTTGGCAATACGATGGTCAAGGGGTATGTGTGAAGGTTCCTCAATTTAGCCCAGATCAAAAAATTCCTGCCAGTTATAAAGTTGACTCCTTTAACTGTGCTGAACGCTATGGATATGTATGGGTATGTCTAGATAAGGAACCATTGCTGCCGATTCCTTATATTCCTGAAGCTGAAGATCCTGCCAATCGATTAATTCCTCAATGCTATGACCAGTGGCAATGTAGCGGCTTGCGGGTAATGGAAAACTCCTTTGATAATGCTCATTTTAGCTTTGTTCATGCCGCATCATTTGGCAGTATTGAGCAGCCAAAGCCAGCAGCTTCCGAAATTACAACTCTCGAATTTGGTCTGGTGATTAAATCTGAGGTTCCAGTGATTAATCCGCCTGCACAACAAAAGAATCTCGGCATGACAGAAGCTTTTACAACTCGATTTGTAGAATCGACTTGGCATATGCCGTTTAGCCGCACATTAAAAATTATTTATCCCAATGGATTAATGCATTCGATTTTTACGGCGGCAACTCCTGTAAGCGATCGCATTTCTCAGATTGTGCAGTTCTGTGTACGCAATGACACAGAAGCTGATGCTAGTGCCGAAGATGTGATTGCATTTGATCGCCAAGTCGTTTTGGAAGATCGAGTAGTTTTGGAAACGACTAACTACGATGCTCCTCTGGATGTAGCAGTCGAGCAGCATATGCCATCTGACCAGCCAGGAATTGTGATGCGGCGTAAACTGCTTGCGCTATTTCAGCAGCATGGTGAGACGGAGCAACATTCTTAAAAGCTATAGATTTTTGCGGGAATGTTTTGCCCATGCGTCTGTAGTGGTTTTAACTACGCACCAAGTTCTAAAATATCTGCAAATGGCAAATCTTTGGAAACTCCTATGACAGTGATTTTGCCATTTTCTACTACGGTATTGCCCATAATTGTGTCGTGCATTGCCTCAAATTTCGATTCTGCGTCAATAGTGCATTCAAAATGAAGTGTTACATGGTAAAGCTTGCTAATTGCTTCTCCGTCAGTCGATCGCTCCACTGTCAGCATATCTACATTTTGCTGGTCTTCCGCAATTTGGCGATACCGATCAGCTAACTGTTCAAGGGCGATCGCGATCGCGTGTTCTTGGGTTTGACCGTAGCAATTAATGGTGTTTTGGGATGGATCTGGTAATGGGTTTGATAAGTGGCAAAGATAGTAACCGTTGTCTTCAAGGGTTACGGTAATTAAGAGGTTTTCATTAATTAGATTTTGGTTCATATTCATGAATGTTGTTTGTCATGTTCTCGAAAATCATAATTTTTCACTGAATTATAAAGATAAACAGATCTGGACGTTTACAGGTTTTTATTGCTTATTTCTTGGGAAATATATCGCCAATCTTACTAAGCAAAGCATCGTACAGGGTCACTTGCTTTAGAACTGCGAGAATAACTGTCTCAAAGGATTGTCCTTCCATTTGTCTTGTGGCTTTGAGTACAAAAATTACGGCAATAGTCATCAGTAGAATAATTGAAAACATTGCGACAATTAGCTGTGTAACTCACCTTACGCAGATAGAAAATCCAGAGATTTGATTTAGATAAAAGAGTCTGAGAATGTATACTGAAACAAAGTTTGAACGTAATTGCTTCATCGAAACTAAACCAAGAGTAGCACATAGG
>JBIKYZ010000406.1:0-3747 GCA_044354985.1 Pseudanabaena sp.
CAAGGGTAGAAAGGTTATGGATGGTTTCAAAGAAAATCTACCTATTGTTTTTGATGAATATCTTCCTAAATGGAACTATAGAGCCATTCCTCAAAATGCATAAGTTATTTATTTTTCATTCCTTAGCGTCATCTTTGGATTCAAATGATGCTTTCATTTTTTCTAACACAATTAAACTCTTAGATTTTATTTTTAATTATAACATGGTTAAAATTTAGAGAAAGGTGATTGAAATTAGGGAGTGGCGATCACCTAGTCCATGATTCTTAATTTGGTGGTAGGCAACAAATGCAATGTATACGATTCATTCGTTACACTCTCTAAGTCTCTGCGAAAGAGAAGAAATAATCTTCCAGCCGCAAATCTCTACAGAGAAATCTGTTGACTCTTCTCCTCCACCATATAAGAATCTCCCAAGAGCAGATAATCCTCCTCCTGTAGACCAATTTAAAGCGTCTATTGTCTTAGATAGCGCATACCACCCTCCCTTTGGTCCACCTCCTAGTCCAGTAGTCTTGGAACCACCAATATATCCCAGCCAAAACTGGGGCAAACTTGCAGGCAGAGCGATTTGAGCATTATTAGTGTATTCCATAAACTCATCGTAAGTTTTCCAATAATCTTTTTTTGGATTGTAAGAACCAACTTTTGCAGCAAATTTTTTGTAAGATTCCTCTTCAGACTTGTCATATTTATCGAATTTACAATACTCCTGACATAATTTAACCTGAACAGTAAAACCAAACTTTCCATCACTATAATGACTCCACAATTGGTCAATAGTTAGCAAATCTTGACAAGGGAAAGAAGCGATATGTTCCCCAAGGAGAAAACCTTCATTTTCGCGACCACATACTCTCAGCATTAGCATATTTGTCATTTCATCTGCTTTGCGCCATTCTTTCTGCTTTAATAATTTTTCTAATTCGCGATAGTCAATCCCTTTAGCCGATCCTAACTCAACTGGAGATTTAGCGATATTCTGATTTGAAACAGTATTTTTAGAAGATATTGTTTTTGTTGCTTGATTATTTGATATGGGAGAAGAAATTGACACACGATGTTCTGCCTTTAATTCTTCAGCTTTAAAACTATAGACACCAGAAGATGTATTAACAGAAGTCGATGTTTTTTGCCCAACAAGATCTTGTAAAATCTCTGTAACTGAATTGGGTCTTTCCTTTACCTTATAAGCAGTAAGCCGATCCAATAACTTTCCAAACCGATTGCTAACTATCTTTCCATTCAAAAACTGCCGCCATTGATATTCATTTTCCAAAACGTCATAGAGCGTAAACGGTTCCACATTCGTGAGTAAATGCAAACAAGTCACACCCAACCCAAACAAATCGCTCTGAAACACCGACTTACCCAACATTTGCTCAGGAGCGCCATAACTTGGCTTCCCGATGCCCGTCCCCGTCTTTGCCAATAACGTCGCCGTTGCGTGCTTTGCTGCCCCAAAATCTACCAGTACCAACTTTTGATCACTACGCCGCCGAATGATATTGTCTGGCGAAATATCGCGATGGATTACCGACTTGCTATGCACAAACTCCAAAATTTTTAGCACCTCCACCAACACATGCCGCACCTGTGCCACATTAAAAGCACCAACTCGCCTTAATTCCTGCTCCAAAGTCTCGCCATCGATAAACTCTTGGATGAGGTACTGCTTGCCCTCATGAATTGTAAAAGATAGAAGTTCAGGAATTTGCGGATGCTTACCCAAATCATCAAGCCGCTTTGCCTCCTGCTCAAATAACCTGACTGCGACATCCAAAGTCCCTTGACTCGCATTAGGATTGATCGTCTCAAAAGCAAACTGCTTAATCACACAACGCGGCTGTGATGGCTTCGACTCATCCTGAGCCAAGAAAGTCTTACCAAATCCCCCCTGTCCGATTACCTTCAAAGCGCGATAACGCTCTTGAATTTGTAACTTAGCGCCGCATTGAGTGCAGAATTTGGTTGTTATTGAGTTTGAATGATCGCAAGCAAGACAAAGGCAGTTACTCATGCTGAATGAATTTTTTTGGAAAGCTATCTTTGATAATTATGACATTTAGATAGGATGATGATCCATCCTCATCAATTACCTTAAAGCGATCGCAAATCACCTAAAACAAAAAAGAGGTGCAAACAATGTTTGCACCTCTTTTTTGCGGGAAAAAAGCTTAGCTGTTATTGAACAACTACTTTGCCTTGCATACCAGCGCCACGGTGGGGAGAGCAGTAGTAAGCGAACTCACCAGCTTCATTAAAGGTGGACTCTAGCTCAGCCTTAGGCTTTTGCGCTAGCTTCTTGTGAGAAAGTTCTGCATGACCGTCAAACACAACATTGTGAGGGAAAGCTTTGTTGTTAACCCATTTGACAGTATCGCCTACTTTGATTGTGACCACTTTAGGCTCAAATACTAGCTGACCACCATCAGAACCCATCTTAACGGTGACAGTATCAGCAGCAGCAGGACTTACTGACATGAAGAAGCTACCAACAACAAACAAAAGGCTAGCAATTACTAAACCTAGCTTTTTCGCAAAGGAAGAAATATTCATGATTAATTACCGACTAAAATTCAACTTGACTTGCACTAATTCGACTCGACTCGAATCAAAGCAACTAAAACACGTAGGAAAAAGCTAATAAAATTAGCTTACTTCAATGTGGCGTATGACTAGTACGCTACATTATTCGCTTAATAGTATATCTTTCCGCCGCCCCAGCCGATACCTCTAACATTAGGTTCGTACAGGATATAACCAGCAATTAGCTTGAGGTCATTGTCGGTAAGTCCACGCATGATGGGGAAAATATCGGTACTCTTGAGACTGGGGTGAACGTCGTAGATTTCAGTCACACCATCATAGGTAGTAGGCTTTTTCATGAAATCGACCAAACCAAGGACGTTGTTACGTACTGGGTTAGCTCCAGCCAAAGATTCAGGAGAAAGATTGACGTTGGGATTGGTAAAAGTTGCACCGCCAAGGTGACAGGTAGCACAGGCATTAGAAAATAATTTCTTGCCCTTAGCAATGTCTTTTTGAGTTAAGACAATATTTGTGTTTTCGTTGAGAGGAACGGTACGCAGAGCGATCGGAATGTCGGCAGCGCTGACGCTGGTGGTAAAAAGCTGGAAGGCTAGCATTACGAATGCGATCGCCACCGCTAAATATTTAAAAGAATTTTTGTTCATAATTACGGACATAACTTAATTTATCTAAGTTTATCTAAAAGAATTTAACCTAATCTCAAAGATTTATTGCGATTTTGCGATCGCGATTACACTTTGGGTTTTTTAGGGATTTTTGAAAGAGGTTTTAGAATTTTGGGCTTCGGATGCCATGATTACGGCTTTTGCGTCTTCCAAAGCAAGTTTGGTTTCAGCATCTTGGTAAGCGATCCCAAGGCGATCGCATAGTTTAAATACAGACTCAAGAGTGAGTTTGTAGTCTTCCGCGATCTCAGCGATCGAATAATCAGCAAAGCCCATAACAATACCCGTATCTAGTTAATTCTAGAGATGTTTGTGCTATTTTCTCATGCAAAGGCAAGACAAAACCCAAAAAGTAAAGGCGGCACGAAGCGCCGCCTTTACTTTTTGGGTTTAGAGGATGAGCGCCTTAGTGGTGCAGAAAACTTAGGCGAGTCTCATCCTGAGATAGTGGTAACACGAGAAAATTCAATACGAAAATCTAACATTTCTCGTTTGGCAATAGAAGCACAGGCAGGAGGAGGGTTACTTT
>JBIKYZ010000157.1:0-12318 GCA_044354985.1 Pseudanabaena sp.
GACAATTATTGGCATAATGGGTTTAGGGATAATGATTTGTTTTCGGTTGAAAGTTGAAACTCTCATTATCCCTTTTCGCTTAATCCCGCTCTTTCTTTGCTTCAATCTTGTCCAAAGTCCAATTATACAAGATTAACGGTTAGGGTTGGGATTATCGATCGCTTGCACCACATCGGTATAGGCGATATCGGGAATCGCCTTGTGAATCCGAATTATGCGATGGGGACTAGTCATCACGGCGATCGCTGTCTGAATAGGTGGACAACCAGAGTCTTGGCATTGCAGTTGATTGATTGAAATAACCGTGTGGCGATCGATTTGCAGGATTTCATATAGCCAATCCTTGAGCTGTTGTAATTGCTGCGGGGAAACTTTAGGTTTTCGAGGGAACAGGTCTATGGACATACAGGATTGCGACAATATGACGCTGAGGTGTTTTAATTGTATCAATAATGATTATCATTATCAAGCTAATAAGTGTCTGTACGAAAGAAATTATCCCAACCTGTAGGATTGCGTCCCATTGGGACACAATCCTACGGGTTGGGGTTTGCGACTAATAAAAAAACAAAAAATATGTTAGAAGTCGAGCATCTAGGAGTCAGCTATCACGATGTCAGCGCGGTGGAGGATGTCAGCTTTGCGATCGCTTCTGGGCAAATGGTGGCGGTAATTGGACCGAATGGAGCTGGCAAAAGTACAGTTTTCAAAGCCATTTTAGGATTGGTTCCTGCTTCTAGCGGTCATGTGCGCTATCGATCGCGATCCTTGCACCGACAACTTCGCACCGTTGCCTATGTGCCACAGCGATCGCAGGTCGATTGGGATTTTCCTGTGACTGTATGGGGAGCGGTGATGATGTCCCGTACCCGCCATCGCAATTGGTTGGGCTGGATCAAGAAGTCTGGTTGTCATTGTGAAAGCATTGTTAAATCAGCACTTCATCGTGTCGGTATGTGGGACTTGCGCGATCGCCAAATTGGTGAATTATCTGGCGGTCAGCAGCAAAGGGTATTTCTAGCTAGAGCGATCGCCCAAGAAGCCGAACTACTATTTTTTGATGAGCCATTTGTGGGCGTTGATAAGAAAACCGAAGCCGTAATTTTTGATGTGTTTGCGGAATTAAAATCTCAAAACAAAATTCTGTTAGTGATTACTCACGATCTTGGTTCCAATTTGGATAATTACGATCGCTTATTGCTGATGAATAAGGAACTCATTGCTGAAGGCGATCGCGATGCTGTGATTACCACTCAGAATATTAAACGCGCCTATGGCGATAGTGTGATTTTGATGCAGAAAGAAGTTACCTAACTTGAACAGCGCTTCGCGCCGTTCAAGTTAATATTTAGGAATAAAAATTATGTTGAATTGGTTGATTGAGCCTTTGGGATTCGAGTTTATGCGAAATGCGATCGCGATCGGTGTTCTGATTGGGATTTTATCGGCGGTAGTTGGAAGTTATCTAATCGTGCAGCATATGGGGCTTCTCGGTGATGTGGTTGCCCATGCAGTCTTACCAGGATTAGCGATCGCTTTTTATATTGGGATGGATATTTTTCTCGGTGCATTCATCGCAGGAACGATTAGTACCTTTGTCGTGGCTTGGATTCAGACCCATTCCAAAATCAAAGTTGATACGGCAATGGCATTAGTATTTTCAGGCTTTTTAGCCTTGGGCGTGATGTTGATTACCACCCTCAAAAGTAAATTAGATCTGCACAGCTTTCTATTTGGCGATATTTTGGGAGTTACTAGTTCTGATCTATGGCGAACTTTGATCATTGCGATCGCAGTTCTATCCTGTGTTGTGATCTTCTATCGCGAATTAATCTTCTATTGTTTCGATCCCTTAGCCGCTAAGGCTATGGGCTTACCCGTGCATTTCATTTATTTTGGACTAATGGCAGGAATTACTCTCACGATCATCGCTAGTATGCAATCGGTTGGCGTGGTGCTAGTGGTTTCGCTTCTCACTGGGCCCGCCGCGACAGCCTATCTATTAGTGAGAGAGTTACATTTAATGATGGGTTTGGGAGCGATGATTGGGGTGATCGCAAGTGTCAGTGGCATGTACGCCAGCTATTATCAAAACGTTCCTTCGGGCAGTGCGATCGTGTTGATTATTTCAGGATTTTTCTTGTTAGCATTACTATTCAGCCCTTCGCAAGGGATTCTAACAAAGCGATCGATCACCCGACGAGTAAAGTCTTTGCTGAGTAAATATAGAAGTTAGATGGTGCAAAACGCTGCCTAACTCCTATTTCACTCTAGCTAATTCCGTCGCAAAATCGTTCATACAACGATAGGCGTAACTAATAAAGGTGTCACTGAATTTGTACCGACTAAATGAGTTGTGGAGTTCTGTACAAATTTTGAAGCGATCGCCTCTTCAACAGGTAAATAATTCGCAAATTTACTGACGATCACATTAAAGCTCTATTAGTCAGGGAGGCGATCGCTAGGCGTTGATACAAAGCTTCAGTTGCTTGTAAAAAAATGATCTAGTTATATTGCTAACCGTAATCAAATATGAATAAAAAATAAGATTAGAATCTAAATTAGGTTAGAATTTTAGAAATAGTTTTCTATGATTTCGATAAGCTGCAAATAGTAGAATTTCATACATGACTGATTACCACATTGCTCGACCAGAAGAAAAAGCGTTAATCGATCGCATCACTAAGGCGATCGCACAACCAGAAGCATTTCCAATGATGTTTTATGTCTGGGGCATTGGGGGCGTGGGTAAGTCTACGATATTGAATAAGACTCAGGAAAAGTTAGAGGAGCAGTACAAAAATAAAGTTCATTTTGTTAAAGTTTCCTTTGGGGCTTTTACGGAAACACCGCTTGATGTAATGGTAAAACTACATAAGGATTTGCCGACGCAAAAAGGTTTGTTAGCTACCGATCCTTTTAATAAAAGGCATAAAACCTACAGAGAAACGCTACATGCTTTGCAATCTCAACCTATTGACAATGCAGGGACGATTAATAAAGAGCAAATCGATTTGGTCAAGCAGGTTGGCAAACTTATCCTAAATACAGGGGTTTGGGCAGGCTCAACAGCAGTGACTATGGGTGCAAACAATCCTTTGTCCGCATTTGCATCTTCGCTTACATCGGCTGCGGTTAGTAGTGTGGTGGATACAACTGTTGATGGCGCTACTACAGCTTTATCGCTTAGGGATAATTTGTTGTTAAAGCATAAGGCTACCCAAGAGCTTGAAATACAGGAATTGATGTTAGAGCCATTGTCTAAACTCACTCAATCTTTTGTAGAAACCTTGGTAAGCCATGCTAATCAAATACCAGTTGTACTGATTTTGGATACCTATGAGAAGGTTTCGCCAGATGTCGATCGCTGGTTGCGGGAGGTGTTGCTACAAAATAAAGAACTGAAAAATAGCAAAGTCCGCATACTGATGGCGGGACAGTTTCAATTATTCAAAAAAGATGGTTGGAAAGAATTATCTAGGGAGTCTAAGTTAGTTCAGGAAACTCCATTAAAAATATTTGAAAAGGAGCAGATAAAGAGCTATTTAGAAAAAATAGGTGTTTCTGACAAAAGAGACATTGAGAAACTGAATAAACTTACTAAAGGGTTGCCATTTTACTTAGACCTTATCAGAAAGAACAAAGAAGATGGTGAGCCAATTAATTTTACCGAAGAAATTTCCGAACGTTTATTTAAGGGCTTAACTGAACAGCAAAAAAGTTTGTTGCAGTTGGCGGCTTGTTGTCGCTGGTTCGATAAGCCTTTGCTACAGAGTTTAGTGGCTTGTCGAGATCTTGATTTTGTAACTGGTGTCGATCCTAGCTTGAATTGTTTTGAGTGGCTGAAAGGTTATAACCTTGTTGACTTTGTAGAAGACAGTAACTACAGATACTGTCTAAAAGATATTGCAAGAGATGTAATTCGGAAGTCTCTTCATGGCAATAGTTCTAATGAGTTTCGGAATATACATTCACAATTACAAAAATATTTTGAGGAATTAGCAGATCGGGAAGTACCGCCCAATTTATATGAATCGGAGAAATATGAAAATGAAATTTGGTGTAGATATACAGCCGAGGCTATTTATCACGCATTTTTCAATTTGCGCCGAGATGAATGTAAGCAATATTTCTTGAATCACTTTTTTGCTTCTCGATTCTTCGATCAAATTGTAGTTGTAAGTGCTCCTGTTGGTGCAATTCTCTCTGAAGCAGAAATTTCTGAGAACATACTCTTACATCAAGAAAACAAAAAATTTCTGGAAGACATAAGACTTACTTTACCTTTTGGATGGCTAATTATGAATTCGCCTCCTCTATCTGAAGTTAAAATTAATGACAAGGTACTGCCAAAAGATTTAGTAGATAGGATAGAAAATGCTATAGAAAAATGTTTTGATCAAATAGATTCTTTATCTAATGAAGTAGCTAAATGGGTTGCTTTAATGAGCAAGTTTTGGCGTTGTCGTTCCCAAAGATTGGATGTGTTGAAACAAGCTGAACAGCAAGCTCATATGCTTGAGAATAGAATTAATACTGATTCTCATAGCTTCGTTTTCTTTAAAGTTGCTGATGCTTTCAATGCTCTAGATAAATACGAAGAAGCGATCGCATCCTATGACCAAGCCTTAGCTATTAAACTTGACAAATGCGAAGCATGGGGAAATCGAGGCAATGCTCTATTGAATTTAGGCAGAAACGAAGAAGCGATTGCCTCCTATGACAAGGTAATACAAATCAAGCCTGACGACTACCAAGCATGGGGGTATCGAGGGATTGCGCTTGGTAATTTAGGCAGAAACGAAGAAGCGATTGCCTCCTATGACAAGGTAATACAAATCAAGCCTGACGACTACCAAGCATGGGGGAATCGAGGAATTGCGCTTGGTAATTTAGGACGATACGAAGAAGCGATTGCCTCCTATGACAAAGTAATACAAATCAAGCCTGACGACTACCGAGCATGGGGACATCAAGGGATTGTGCTTGGTAATTTAGGACGATACGAAGAAGCGATCGCCGCATTTGACAAATCCTTGCAAATCAAACCTGACTTTCACGAAGCATGGAACAACCGAGGAATTGCGCTAGGTAATTTAGGAAAACACGAAGAAGCGATCTCATCCTATGACAAATCCTTACAAATCAAACCTGACTTCCACGAAGCATGGCATAACCTAGTCGTTGTGCTAGGTAATTTAGAAAGATACGAAGAAGTGATCACATCCTATGACAAGGCACTGCAAATCAAACCTGACAAACACGAAGTATGGTACAACCGAGGCGTTGTGCTAGTTAATTTAGGAAGATACGAAGAAGCGATTGCATCCTATGACAAGGTACTGCAAATCAAACCTGACGACCACAATGCTTTTCGAGGTCGAGGTATTCCTTTGACAAGACTCGGACAATATGACAAAGCTCTAGCAGGCTTTAATCAAGCTATAGAGTTAGAACCCAAAGATTTATCATCCCAAATTAATCGCGGTATTCTGTTTGCTTGGATGGGACGATATGTAGAAGGCATAGAAGCTTGTGATGGAATCTTACAAACTAATCCTAAACATGTTGATGCTCTCTATGGAAAAGCTTGCTGCTATGCCCTGCAAAAGAATATTGATGATTCCATAAAATATCTAACTTTAGCGATTGATCAAGAACCTGATAAGACTAAAAAACGAGCAAACAAAGATCCTGAATTTGATGGAATTAGAGAGGATGCTCATTTTCAAGAATTAGTTAGTGGCTAATAGTTGCCGTATGGATTTAAAGTGATTGAGTTTGCAAACCATAAAACGTAGAAAAATCCGATAACCCTATGAAACAGACAAAATTACCAAAATCTAAAAAGAAAAGCTTCTCTAGTTTCGATCTTGCCTCTGCATATAAACAGCTAGGAATTAAAACCTTAACCCATTGGAACCTACCAGATATCGCGATCGCCCCCAGTGAATTTTTCATCAAAAGATTAGAACGCTTGCATCGCAACTTCGATCTACGGAGTTATGAAGAATCTAAAAAGCTTCTAATCGATGCCTTTTGTGAAGAAGCAATGGATAGCAGCGACAAGCTGAAAATATGGAAAGGAGGAAAAATAGAAAGCGATATTTTAGTTGGCAATGCCGATTATCTAATTGCACCTAGACAAGACTATTTAGATACCCCATTCCTATGTATTGTAGAAGCTAAACGTGACGACTTTGAACAAGGTTTAGCTCAGTGTCTAGTAGAAATGCAAGCCTGCCAATGGGAAAATCGGCAATCAGGGAAAAAGATTGATGTGTTGGGAATTGTCACTAATGGGCAAGGATGGATATTTTATAAACTAGCGATCGCAGGAGAAGTCTATGAAACAGGAATGTATACTGCCGATGATACGGCTAAAACATTAGGGGCTTTGCATTCAGTCTTTCAAGAGTGTGAAAGTAATTTGTAAATCATGGGCGATCGCCTCTCATCAATTAAAATCAGAAAACAAATATGCGACATCCATAGACCAATAAACTCATGTACGAATTGCGCGATCGCATTGCTCCCGCACTGACTAAATCAACAATTAGATCATCATTCAGTAGCTAGTTTTGCGATCGCTTTGCATTGATTTTTCGCTAAGGCGTTTTCAATTGAAATGCGGTGTACTTGCCACCCAATCCTTCGACAATCGTGCGAGTATTTGCAATCAACATCCCAGCATAGGTTTCAGCTTCACTGCCTTTTGCGCCCAACCCATCTGCATAGAGTTCGCGTTCTGAAACTTTGACATTAGCTTCCTTCGCAACGGTCGTAATCAACTTTGGATTGATTGATACTTCCGCAAAGATGGTGGGAACCTTGCTAGTTTTAATCACCTCAACGAGTTCTTTAACTCTAGTTGGCGTTGGTTGCTCATCAGTGCTAATTCCATTCAAAGCACCTTCAACAGGAATGCCATAGGCTTGTGCATAATAACCAAGGGCATCATGAGTCGTAATTAACTTACGTGAAGCTTCAGGAATTGTAGCAATTTGAGCTTTAATCCAAACATCAATTTGTTCCAGTTCGCTGACGATTTTGGCTGTGTTTTTAGCATAAGTGTCCGCCTGATCGGGACGAAGCGTACTCAAGCTTTTACTAATTGCCTGAGTGATTTTGATACCATTCTGAGCATTATTCCAAACATGGGGATCAGCTTCTTTTTCATCTTTCTTATCAGATTTAGCGTCCTTTTTTTCTTCTTTATCATGAGCATGGTCATGGCTATGACCATGCTCAGACATCAAGGGACTTGGCACAGCAACCTCGTTAACCGCAATTTTGGGCGCTGTATTAGAACTAGCTTGAATTAATTTGATCAGACTTGGCTCAAAGTCATAACCACCATAGAGAACTAACTTTGCCGCGTCGATCGCTTTACGATCATCGGGCTTAGGTTGATAAAGATGAGGATCTGTCCCCGCTTCGATCAGACATTTCAGATCAATCGTATCGCCAGCAATTTGCTTAGCCAAGGCACATGCTACAGAGTTTGTCGCCACGACTAGAGGTAAGCTTTCTGTTTTTGCAGGAGATGTGGCTGCGGTCGCAGTAGCTGCTGTAGTCGTAGTCGTCGCGGTGGGAGTGGTAACAGTACAAGCAGTAACACTGCTAGCGATCGCAATTACTACCGCTGCCGAATAAATCTTAAATCCTTGGCTCGAATATCTCGTTGAGCCTAGCTTTGAAGATAATTTTGTAGATGTCTTTAAGCGCATTTTCGTACTTTGTCAAAGTAATGATAATCATTATCATAACGCCTTTGAGAAAAAATAGTTTACAAACCATTACCGATCGCAAAGAATGCTGACCAGAAGTAGGGATGGTTAAAGTCTTTGGATTTGATTAAGGCTATTTGCGATCGTCTCAATGACTCAGAAATAGCCCCATACTCTTTTTGCATTTCTCCATAAAAAGCCGTCATGAGTGAACCTGTACCTGCGTCATTAACTGACCAAAGCGAGGCGATCACATTTTTTGCGCCAGCCTTTTGGACTTGATATCCAAACCCCAATATTTCAACCCCATCACCAAGTTTACCTAGTCCTGTCTGACAGGCACTTAATACAATGAGATTTATATTCGGGATTTGCCAATCGGTGATTTCATTGAGGCGGATTTTGTCTCCATTGCCAAAAATGATAAAGGAGTTATCAGGAACACCAGTGTTAAATTCCGCATGGGTGGCAAGATGGAGAATATTATGATTTTTGAATTGGGCTTCGATCGCTTGGCGGCTAAAGTTGTTTTCTATCAAGGTGAATGAATTTTGGAAGGCATTAGAAATCACCTGAACTTCTTTGAGAGTAGCTGGCAAACCAATTTGCCCAAACTTTTTCTCGCCTGCTTTACCTCCAAATGCGCCTGCAAGAATGCGGGGTTGAGCTTTTGGCTTGGCTGAGAAGTCAGTGAGAGTATAGGCAATTAGGTTGCTGATGCGATATTTTTCCACTAGCCATTGCTTACCATCATAGAATGCGGATAGAGGCACATAGCGTAATATTCCATCTGGAGCATAGAGAATTGTATCGACTTTAGTAGCAACGAGTTCAGATTCAATCGGTTTAATCAGGACATCATAAAGAGCCTTAGAAGCATCTTTGACATCTTCGGAGCCAGAATCAAGCAGTCCCGCTCTATATTCAGTAATCAACGACGCAAGTTTGTCTTTAGAGATTTTGACGGTACGTCTGATCGGGATAGTATTGGGAGAGAAAAAGATCAGTTCTAGTTGATCGCCTAAAATCAAGGGGTAAAGCAGAACTGTTCCCTGCGGAATTTGTTGGAGATAATCAGGAACTTTGTTGATTTCAGATTTGGGAAGTTGTTGGATCTGCTTAGCAAGTTGACGATTTAGTTCCTTGCCTTTCTCCAAGCTAGTTAGCAATAGCTGAGATCTAATAGCTCTCTCTGGCTCTAAAATTCTTACACCCTGAGCCGACCTGTCATTACCTTTAATGTTTTTGAGGTAGTCTTCGAGTTCTTGGACTTTGAGAAGATCGAGAACTTGTAAGGCTTCCATGATACGACCTTGGTTTAACAGCAAAGTCGCTAGACCTTTATATCTTCTAGAGATGGTTCCCAAATAAGATCTTTGTTCCTCTTTATCTAGTTTGCGGATATCTTTGCGAATAGACTCATACACATTGATTGATTCTTTGTAATAAAGAGCTGCAAGCTCAAGCTGACCAAGATTTTCAAAGGAAAAACCGAGATTGTTAAGCGATATCCCTTCAGCATTACGATCCTTGATTTCCCTTGCGATCGCCAACAGTAGCAGATGTAACTCAATCGCTTTGTCATATTTACCGAGGCTATCATAAGCGACACCTAGATTTCCTAAAGCCTGCCCCTCGCCACGACGATCTTTGATTTCCTTGGCGATCGCTAAATATTGCAAACTATAGTCAATTGCTTTTTCATATTTACCCAGAGAGTTATTAGCAGCACTCAGATTTCCCAAGGCAAGCCCCTCATCATCACGATCTTTGATTTCCCTTGCGATCGCTAAATATTGCAAATGGTACTCAATCGCTTGGTCATATTTACCAAGGAAATCGTAAGCATTTCCCAAATTGCCTAGCGCCTTTCCCTCACCCTGTCGATCCTTGATTTCCCTTGCGATCGCTAAACTTTGTAGATAATACTCAATCGCTTTGTCATATTTCCCAAGAGTCTTATAAGCTACACCCAAATTGCCCAGAGCCGCTCCCTCTCCTAGTCTATCTTTGAGATCCCTCGAAATCGCCAAAAATTGCTGATGGGACTCAATCGATTTGTCATATTTGCCAATAGCTTGGTAAGCTATACCCAGATTTCCGAGGGACTGACCCTCACCCAGACGATCTTTGATTTCCTTTGCGATCGCTAATCTTTTCCTGTGATACTCAATCGCTTGGTCATATTTACCAAGAGCATAG
This sequence comes from Pseudanabaena sp., assembly GCA_044354985.1. Taxonomy (GTDB): domain Bacteria; phylum Cyanobacteriota; class Cyanobacteriia; order Pseudanabaenales; family Pseudanabaenaceae; genus Pseudanabaena. The sequence goes on from JBIKYZ010000157.1 coordinate 9,933, forward strand.
TAAACGAGCCCCAAATTTCCTAAAGAATTCCCCTCACTCAGGCGATCTTTGAATTCCATTGCGATCGCTAATAATCGCTGATGGTATTCAATCGCTTGATCGTATTTGCCGAGAGAGTAGTATGCAAGCCCTAGATTGCCAAGATCTTGTCCTTCACTCAATCGATCTTTAATTTCTCGGCTAATGGTCAAAGCTTGAAGATGAGACTCAATCGCCTTGTCATATTTGCCAAGCGCTAAGTAAACAACACCCATATTTCCCAGCGCTTTTCCCTCTCCTGTGCGATCTTTAATTTCCCGCGCGATCGATAAGCTTAGCTGATAGTATTCAGTCGCCTTATCATATTTACTAAGCGCATAGTGAGCAACACCTAAATTTAACAGCGACTTTGATTCTCCACTCAGGTTTCGAGCGGCTTTATAAGCTTCTACAGCCCGTTGACAACTCTGTAAAGCCTGTTGATTTTTACTTGTTTTTAAATCATTGCGGCAATTCTCCAAAAGCAGATCTGCTTCTGTTTTGATTTTTTGCGTTGTTTGCGCTTGAGCAATTACCAAGAGCGGATCTGAGAACATCAGCATCCCAGCAAACCCAACCATCAGCGTCAGAGAAGAGAATCGAGAAATCATAACATCCTCCTCAAATATTTACCTCCTTGTCCAAAGCCCTCCAGAAATTCTCGTTATGAAACCAATTTTTATTAGGACTTAGGCAATTAAACCAAACTTAGTAAGAGCAATCAACACCAGTGCAAAATCTTGTAAACCAATTTTTTGCAATTACTCTCAGGGCAAAGTCATGACCTAATGTGCCACCTGTAACCGCATAACGCAAAGCAAATTCCAGACTTGGATTATATTGATCCCTCACGATTGGACGCAATCGCTTTAAATCAAAGACAGGAATTTTAAAATCGGTAGGAAGTTCCTTCGCTTCCCATAATTCCTTGAGAGCATTCCATCGGTGGTGTCCAGCATCTAACATCATTTTAGTAGGAGATTTGCGATCGCATATCATCAAACTCACAAGGGGAATTCCCATCCATCCATTTGTTAATATGCTGGACTTATATGTACTTAACCCAAGTTGCTACCTATTCGCTCAAAACATAATTTAAAGCAAAAAATACTAGATATTTACATGACAATGGCAGTATTTAGGACTTAGCTAGGTTGTTTTGCACCTGTTTTGAGGTGGTTTTTAATAGGTAGCAACTTGGGTTACTTACTAAATCTGGGCTATCTACACCACCCTTGCCATATTGACTAAACGCATTAAAAAAGTCCTCAGGGGTAAACCAATAAGCAGCAGCCAACATCTTTTTAACTGTTATAACAGCATGTAATTTCTGCTCTTCTGACAACTTATTTCCATCATCTCGAAAATGTTCCCATTGAAAATCATCCCAATCCGCCGTTTTCAACATTGCTAATTCACCATCAAAATCAAAAGCTTCAATTTGTGGAGCTTGCTTAGTATCAATTGCTTCAGTCTTCGGAACTACCTCAAAATTAACAGCTGCTTGCTTTTGCTTTGAAGTTGATGCTTGCTTCTTGCTCTGCCATGCTATGAAAGCCTGATCCGCTAAAACTGCGTTAACCCGTTCAATGCTATAGAGTTTAATCGGAGCCGCACTTTTGCTTTTGGGATTGCTCTGAGTCATGTCGCATTCACCCAAAAACTTTTTGATCGACGGATCAGTAAAACCATGCAACTCTTTGAGTTCCTTAGAAGATATATATTCCGTCTCTGCAATTGCAATAGCCACTTTGTCAGACTCTCCTTATCGTTATTTTCTACACAGCAACATCGTACTAAAACAAAAAAAATTTTATCCCTTTTACAAGCAAAAGGACGTAGCTCACGAGACTTACCGAAATTTTCGAGCAAACGAACCACCATAAACTTTTTGAAAGTGTTGCAAAGCAACACTTTCAAAAAGTTTATTGGTTTGGGTTTAAGCTCAAAGCGCTGTAAAAGCAATTCTCATTATGAAACCAATTTGAGGGGCAGAGCCTGCGGCTCTGCCCCTCAAATTGGTTTTGATGAAATTTCGCCGTCGGCGAAATTTCATCAAAACCAATTTTTATTATGCTATTATTAAAAACATAAGGGATCGTAAGGGTTTCGACGTGTTAGTAGAAGCTATCCTTTGATGCAGGTCGAGAGCGAATTATCTCTCGTAAATCAATGATTCAAACAAGTACATGCGAACAACATTGTATCTTTCTCTCGTAAAGCAGCTCCTGTAGCCGCCTAAGAACCTTTTCGGTTTCGAGGTGTGATGTATGACTCCGTTAAATACGTCACTCCAACCCCCAACGGATGCTGCTTATAACTTTCTCTGGTAGGTTATTTGCTCAAGACTTTATCAGTGCATCTTTGG
>JBIKYZ010000158.1:0-12289 GCA_044354985.1 Pseudanabaena sp.
AATTTCTATTGTTTTCGGGGCTGACATCTCTTTTTCCTCCTACTCACTCTCTTTATATTATCACTTGTTTTGGCTTGCTTTTCTCATGATCTTCATGTTCTGTTACTTTAGCCAGCGTGTACTAGTTCCCCTGTTTTTACACCTAGTTTTTGCAAGTAATGGGCGAGTTGATTGGCGCGACTATTTAGTTCTCGATAAGTTAGTTGTTGTTCTTGAAAAACCACAGCGATCTCATCAGGTGTTCTTTCTACTTGTTCCTCAAATAGCTGGTGAATACATTTATCTTGGGGATAATCTGTGTTTGTGTCATTCCATTCAACTAATAATTGGTGTTTTTCTCTTTCTGTTAGCATTGACAACTGAGAAACCGACTGTTTGGGATTCTCAACAATACCTTCTATCAAGGTTTGGAAATGACTTATCAATCGTTGGATGGTTAGTCGGTCGAATAGATCGCTGTTGTATTCAATATGACCGCTCAACCCAAATCCTGACTCTTCCATCATCAGAGTTAGATCATATTGTGATGTTCCTGTTTCAGACTTCAGGGGGATTAGCTCTAAATCTAATGATTCCGAGATTTCTACAGGAGCATTTTGCAATACAAACATTACTTGGAATATTGGCGAATAGCTAAAACTACGACTAGGGCATAGCTTTTCTACTAATTTATCGAATGGAAGTTCTTGGTGTGCATAAGCACCGAGCGAGACATCCCTGACTCGCTGCATTAATTCTATAAAGTTGGGTTCGCCTGTCAAATCAATTCGTAAAGCTAGAATATTAATGAAGCAGCCAATCAAAGATTCTAGTTCCTTTCGGTTGCGGTTAGCAATAGGAGTGCCAATCACCAAATCCTGCTGCCTACTATATCGTGAGAGCAAAGTTGCAAACGCCGACACTAGAAACATAAACAGGGTTACACCTATACGTTGGCTAAGGATTTTGATTTGACGTGTAAGTGCCAAATCAAGTGTAAAGAATTCGGTCTCACCCCGATATGTTTGAGCTACTGGACGAGGATGATCGGTTGGGAAGTCTAATAGCGGTGGTGCATAGGCTAATTGTTTTTTCCAATATACTAATTGCTGGTCAAGAAATTCCTCGTTCAGACGATTCTTCTGCCAATGGACATAGTCAATGTACTGGATTTCTAGTACTTTTAGTGGAGAGACTCGCCCTTGCCGAAAAGCTGTGTAGATGACAGTTAGCTCTTTCTGTAATATCTTGAGTGACCAATCATCCGCAATAATATGGTGTACTGTTAACAGCAGAACGTTTGAGGTTTCTCCTAATTGCAGTAAAGTTGAACGGATAAGCAAATCTTTCGTCAGATCAAAAGGCCATTGTGCTTCTTCCCTTGCTAATTGATAAGTTTTTTCTGCTTGATCATTTTCCGTTAGAGTCAGAAGATTTATAGTTCTTAAAGGTAAGAATTGCAATGGTAAAATCTGCTGAACTGGTAAACCGTCGATTACTGGAAAGATCGATCTTAGAGAATCATGTCGCTGCAAAATTTCGTTCAAACTTTGCTCTAAGGTTGGGATATCCAACTCGCCAAATATTTTGAAAGCAAGTGGAATATTGTAAGCAGCATTTCCTCCTTCCAATTGTGTCAGGAACCATAGCTGCTGCTGGGATGATGAAAGTAAAAAATTAGTTTCCAAACGCCTCTGTACACTCGAATCTAATGTTAAATAAGAGTCATCCTTATTCTGCTTTGCTGTTGTGATATATTCTGCCAGCTCTGCAACTGTTGGCATCTCAAACAATTGACTGATAGGAATTTCTAACTCTAAGCTCTCTTGCAGTCGATAGATAACTTGAGCCGCCATCAGCGAATGACCACCAAACTCAAAAAAGTTGTCGTAAATACCTACGCGTTCTAGCTTCAGAGTTCTTGCATAGATATCTGCAAGCATTTCCTCCAATTCAGTTCTAGGTGCTGTATAAGCATTATCGTGTAGAACAGCATTGGCTAAAGTTGGCACAGGTAATGCAAGACGATTAAGTTTTTGATTCATGTTTAGAGGCATCGCTTCCAATTCCATGAATACAGTAGGAACCATATAGTCTGGTAGTTTTGCCTGTAGGAAGCGACGAATCTCGACAATAAAGTTTTTCCCTTGCTCTAATACAACATAAGCAACTAAGCCAGTTTCTCCTGTCTCCAGATCACAAGAACTTACTACTCCATCTTTGACTCCAGGAGCTTGTCGCAATATTGTTTCTATCTCATTTAGTTCAATACGAATTCCGCGCAGCTTAATTTGAAAATCAGAACGTCCTAAGACTTCAAGATTTCCGTCTATATCAAAGCGACCTAGGTCACCAGTCCGATAAAAACGTACTCCATCTATTGTAATAAACTTATCTTGAGACAGTTCTTCACGATAGAGATATTCTTTTGCTACTCCTGCACCACCGATATAAATTTCACCAGTGACACCGATTGGGACTACGTTGCGAGATTCGTCATACAAATGAATAAATACATTATTAAAAGGCTTTCCAACTAAGCTTTTGGTGATAATTCTTTCTCTAGGGACTGGGTAAGTTGAGCCCATGCAACTTATTTCACTACAACCATAAATCACGAATATTTCAGCACATTGAAATATCTTTTTCATTCTTTCTAGGATATCTACAGGAACCATATCTCCACCAGTCGAGACATGCCTGAGGTTTTGAAATTGTTGAGGATCTGCTGTTAGAGTCTCTTCAAGATGAGTCAAAAGTGTTCGGAATAAACTAGGTCCAGCATGAATTACGGTAACCTGCTCCAAGACTTGAACCATTCGCTTAGGGTCTAAAATGCGATCGCGTTCAAGAATAAGCAGAGTTCCACCAGCAACTAGTGGAGAAAGTAGCTCAAAAAGTGAAATGCTAAAAGTGAATCGCGCGATCGCTGGCATTACATCCTGAGCATTAAAGCCATATTCCTCTTGTGCAACTAGGATGTAGTGCAGTAAGTTACTGTGACTTACCATTACTCCCTTTGGCTTTCCAGTTGTACCTGATGTGTAAATAATGTAAGCAGTTTGTTGTGGGGAAATCTCATAGTCGAGATTTTGTTCTGGCAGATCTTGAGTTTTTTGCCAATCCTGATCAACACAGAAAACTTGCTCTGAAGTGATTGGTAAGTTTGATAGAAGATGAGACTGAGTAATTACAATCTTGGGTTGGATTTCCGCCAAGATACTAGATAGACGCTCTGATGGATAGCTAGGATCAAGGGGAACATAAATACCACCAACTTTAAAGATTGCTAATAAACTAACGACAATCTCCAATGATGGCTCTAAGAGAACTATGACTCGATCTTCTTTGGCGATACTAAGACTGTTTAGGTAACAAGCAAGTTTATAAGTACGCTCATGTAGTTGCCTATAAGTACATTGATATTGCTTAAATTTTAAAGCGATCGCATCTGGTCTGCTGATCAAATGTGCTTCTATATATTGGTGGATCTTCATAAGCAATTTGGCGTAACTACTAAATCGACCTATGTCCTACATTACCCTAAAGTTTCATATATCACAAGAAATTTTTAAAAGGGATTGAAATACTTGCCTTTATTGAAATTTCTTGGTTTTTAGTGAAAATTATGCCGCTGTAAATACTGATATTAAGTAGATCTTACTTTTCCCGTTATCTTTAATTATTCCAGCGTAACTACCAATGTTCCTAATAAGCTTTATTCTACCGTTGCACATTCTCATTAAGTAAAACTTACTCCCTTCCCAGTGAATAATTAGGGGTGCGCGCAAACGCCGCGCACGCCTAATTATTCACTGGGAAGGGAGTATTGTTAATATAGATGATCTTAAAATCCTTGACTAAAGAGCAATTCAGAAATATAGTTTTAGCCTCGGAGGTTTAGATGTCTAAAACGCCCGTCATTAAAAGCATTGAGCCTATATCATGTTTGACCTCTTATGACATTAACATTTCTTCGCTCATGTTTTCGACCTAACCTAATCTTGTCCCCTCTAATCCTTAATTTTCGTTAATTCCTTGGACGGTTACTAGGGAATATTCAATCGAATCATGTAACATCAGGAATATAGTGCGATCGCTTACCAAAAGCATTTGGGCTATAGAAAAAACAATTTTTTGCCGAATAAAACACAAATTTGAGTTTAAGTTTTAATTGCCTAAGGTTTTGTGAGACTTTAGGCAATTAGTATAAGTGAAAAATTATAAATACGATATTGATTAGAAATGGTAAAAGATGCAAGAGCGAAATGAATCTCAGCAATTTGTGATTAGTCAAGAGAAAGAACCAGCAAAAAAACTAAAATTTGCTAAGAACAGTGGCTTTCAGTCTGAACTAAGACGACGGGTTGACGAACTTTTCCAAAGTAGTGATCTTAGAGAACGTGATTGCCCACAAATGTATATCAAGACAATAGTCTTGTTGCTGAGTTTTTTTGGAATATACGCTGGATTGGTCTTCGCAGCTAAGTCATGGTGGCAAGTAATTCCTCTTTGTATTGTGCTAGGTATTATCACCGCAGGAATTGGATTTAGTATTCAGCACGATGGTGCACACCATGCTTATTCCAATTATGCATGGGTAAATAAACTTATGTCAATGAGTTTAGATTTGATTGGTGGCAGTTCTTATGTTTGGCATTGGAAACATGATGTGCTGCATCATACCTATGTGAATATTGCTGGGTACGATATGGATTTAGAAGTGGGAATTTTTGGGCGACTTTCTCCCTCTCATGCCCGACTTCCATTTCATCGTTGGCAACAATATTATTTGTGGTTGTTATATGGTTTGTTAGCGATCAAATGGCATTTTTATGATGACTTTTATTGCCTGATTACTGGCAAAATTGGCGATCGCAGTTATCCTCGTCCAAAACAAGCCAATCTCGCCATATTTTTTATTGGAAAGCTAGTCTTTTTTACAATTGCCTTTGTAATTCCTTTGCTATTCCATTCAATCTGGTTAGTTTTAGCCAGTTATGGACTAGTTGCTGTAACTTTAGGGATAGTACTTAGTGTAGTCTTCCAACTAGCTCATGTTGTAGAAGAGGCAAATTTTCCGACACCAGTTGCAGAATCTAGCGTTATTGAGAATGATTGGGCAATTCATCAGATCGAAACTACGGTGAACTTCTCGCGCAATAATGCTTATGTGACATGGCTACTGGGTGGGCTCAATTTCCAAATTGAGCATCATCTATTCCCCAATATTTGTCATATTAATTACCCTGTAATTTCTAAAGTGGTTGAGCAGACTTGTCAAGAATTTGGGGTGAAATATAACCAGCATAGTTCTATCTGGGCGGGATTTCTATCTCACTATCGTTGGCTAAGGCGTATGGGAGCATACAGCGCTTTGCGATCAAATCCGACTCAATAATACCAAAGCACAAAATGGCATAGCCATTTTGTGCTTTTATAGCTGTTGCCTTTCTTGTTCGCAAATACTGTTGTGTGCGGCGGCGCGCCCCCCCCCCTCACACTACTTTATGTCCTAATACAAGTGGCTAAGGCTAAAAAACCTTACAGGGTTTGTTTTTTAATTCACGGAAGTGTTGCAACACTTCCGTGAATTTGTATAATTTACTGTCGCAAAAAAAGGAAAGAGCGCAAAGCGCTCTTTCCTTTTGGTATTAATAACTATCAGTTTTACTAACTGTAGTATTAATTAGTTGCTGATTAGCTTGATTGAGTCGATCAGCGATCGCTTCTCGAACATCGCATGCAACTCCTGAGTCAGCTAGAACTTCCTGCGCCATTTCACGATATTCAGCACTGGTAGTGAGGTCAACTTGATCAAGTTGATTGAGATTCGCATATACAGTCTCTGGGGAGACTAACACATTACTTTTCATGAATTATTCCTTAATTTATAAGAACCATGATAAATTTTTTAAAAGTGTTGCTTTGCAACACTTTTAAAAAATTTATTGGTTTGTGTTTGAGCACAAAGCGCCTTCGGCAACTTGTTACTAGGGTAAATCTGTGTCACCCATGAGATAGCGATCACATTCACGCGCAGCACCACGACCTTCGTTAATCGCCCAGACGATTAGACTTTGACCACGGCGACAGTCTCCCGCCGCAAAAACACTGGGAAGACTGGTAGTGAATTGACCATGATTAGCTTTGACGTTACTACGAGGATCACGCTCCACACCCAAAGAATCAAGGAGTGGTTGCTCTGGACCAAGGAAACCCATTGCTAATAGAATAATCTGAGCAGGAATTACCTTTTCAGTACCAGCCACTTGCTTAGGAATGAACTGACCTTTGTCATTTCGTTCCCATTGCACTTGTACAGTGTGGACAGCTTTAACCTGTCCGTTTTCGTCTCCCTCGATCTTAGTTGCTGTAGTGATATAAGCTCTGGGATCGTCACCAAACTTTGCACTTGCTTCCTCTTGTCCGTAGTCCATTTTGTAGACTTTCGGCCATTCTGGCCAAGGATTATCTTTTGCGCGGGTTTCTGGTGGCTTGGGCATGATTTCCAACTGAACGACACTATTGCATCCATGGCGGATTGATGTGCCAACGCAGTCGGTTCCTGTGTCACCGCCGCCGATGATTACGACATCCTTACCCTGTGCAGAAATGAAGTCATCCCCTGACTTACCGTTAATAACTGCCTTAGTATTTGCTGTCAAGAATTCCATTGCAAAATGAATCCCTTTGAGTTCTCGTCCTTCGATACTTAAATCACGGGGCTTGGTTGCGCCAGTACAAATTACAACAGCATCAAATTCTTTGAGTAAGTCTTCCGCAGGCATATCTTTGCCAATTTCGGTATTACAAACAAATTTCACACCTTCTTTCTCAAGGATATTCAAGCGGCGCAATACTACTTTCTGCTTGTCCAACTTCATATTGGGAATGCCATACATCAATAGTCCGCCTGGGCGATCGGCTCGTTCATATACTGTTACCCAATGCCCTGCCTTATTTAGCTGGGCAGCGGCGCTCAATCCAGCAGGACCAGAACCAATGACAGCAACTTTTTTGCCAGTACGTTTAGCAGGAGGTTCGGGAACGATCCAGCCCTCTTCCCAACCCTTGTCGATGATCGAATACTCGATATTCTTGATCGTTACAGGTGGATTCGTGATCCCCAAGACACAAGAGCCTTCACATGGTGCTGGACAAACGCGACCTGTAAATTCTGGGAAATTATTGGTTTTATGCAGACGATCTAGGGCTTCGCGCCAAAGTCCGCGATATACCAAGTCATTCCATTCAGGAATTAGGTTATTGACTGGGCAGCCGCTTGCCATGCCACTGATTAGGTTACCTGTATGACAAAAGGGCGTGCCACAGTCCATGCATCGAGCGCCCTGTGTACGGAGATTTTCATCGGGCATGTGGACATGAAATTCATCCCAATTTTTGATGCGATCGCTTGGTGGTATTTCCGTCGGAGCTTCGCGGAGGTACTCAATAAATCCTGTCGGTTTTCCCATTAGTTTACTTTTTAAGTTTTGCGAAATAGCCTATAAATCATTTTTAAACCGCTTAACTTGTTCTAAGCGAATTTTGCGGTTTTCCTTAACATTAGTTAATATTACCGCCTTAGCAACTTGTCAATCTAACCTAGTTTAACCATGTTCGCAAAGCGTTGTAATTCTTTTGAGTTTGGGCACTAGTCAGTTAAGGCGTGAGATATAAAATATAGAGGCAGAATCCACAAGAAAGCTATGGAATGCCCCCACTGCCAAAGTGAAAAGACCGTTAAAAATGGCAAAGATTACCACCAAGACGGAAAAGCCATCCAGAATTATTTATGTAACGAACGGATGCGGCAAGAGATTCAACGAACGAACAGGAACGCCAATGTCAAGGTTGAGAACACCAGCAAGTATAGTTTCCTTTGCCCTGAAGATGAGGACAGAGGGGATGGGAATCAGAGCTAGTGGACGAGTACTGGAAAAATCCCACACAAGCATCATGAGATGGGAGCAAAAATTGGCAGCCCAAACTCATCAATGGAGTCCCTGTGTCCCAGCAGGAGGAGATATCACCATCGAAGGATTGAAGTCTATACTCGCGTAGACGAGAACCTTTCCCCCTTCGGAGTCAAATGGTTGGACAGTAACATTCATCGAAATTAGGAGTCACTACCACTGAGTTATTTACTAAAGCAACGCAAACAGCATGGCAATGGTCAAAAATTAGTCAATACATCCGATGATTTCCCGATGGAGAAAGGCGCTATGCTCAACAACTGTGGCAAATGGCAAGTGTGTACCTCAAATCTACTGAAGTAAGCCGTGAGTATGGACATCGGAAAGTATGGCGGTAGAGATTGGAAGTCGCCATTAAAATCAAAGGTTCACAGGGAAATCGTCGGGGCGAGTGGGTGAAACCAGAACATCCTTATACGGCTATTAGCGACAAGAGTGTCATTAATATGGATCGATAGCCCAAGCAACAGTTAAGACACGAGGAAATTTAGGGGATCGAGCTTTTAAAACCTGAATTTGGACAGGAGAAAGAATCTCAACCGCAGGAGCATCAGGTTGATTGCGATGGGGCTGGGGCTAATCCTTTTGATCTGACTCAAGGCTCTACCGTTATTTCTTTGAGTATTTCATCAATTTTGCAAAATACTGCAATGATAAAATATTCTATAGAAAACATGATGCTCACCGCTAATGGCGTTAGTCCTATTTTCTAACACTTTCGGCTGTGAGTTTTTTGCACTTTCTTAGTTGCACATCACGTTTATATTTAACAAAAATCTATGAAATTAATTTTGTATAGTAAGCAAGATTGCTGTCTGTGTGAAGGATTGCTAACAAAATTACAACAGGTTAAGCAAGTTGCCTTCGAGCTAGAAATTAGGGATATCACTAGTAACCCAAGCTGGTTCGATCGCTATCAATACGAAATACCTGTACTTTGTCTGCTAAATGATCGCCAACAAGAACAAGAATTACCAAGATTTCCGCCGCGATCGCCTGTTGAGAAATTAGAAGTATTACTTCAGCGCTATTGCTAAATTTATTGCATCCATGAATTTGTCAACACTTGCTTAGTCGTCGTCAGCGCATAGATATCAATCAATCCAGGATATCTGGATGCACCGCGAGTTTTTAAACTGGACATCCCCAAAGCAATCTTGGCATTGCCACTATCACCAAGCTTAAAACAGCGACTAAAGCGACTATGGGCATTGACAAAAATCGTGCTGCTATTAATACGACTAACAAAGCGATCGCGCTCGGATAGGGAATCAGTCAGCAATACATCGGCATGACCACTGCTGTACTGATTGATCCAAGCGATCGCCTCTTCCGTATCATTGACAATTTTGATCGCGATCGTCTCATCTAAATACGCATGTCCCCAGATATCCTCGGACTCGATCGATTGGTCAATGAGGACTTGACTTGGTTTGTCTGTTTCCTCACTATGGGATTCTTCTAGAAATTGCCGAAAATAAGCAGTTGTCTCCGCACAGCCACGCACTACCAAACCTTGCTTTTTGAGACTGCTGATCCACTCACCTAATCCATGATCGATTAAAGCGCGATCAAGCCATGACCGATGTACAACGACCTTTTCGATCGCATTAACCGCATCAGGATCACCCTTACGACTATTGAGAATAATTTCTTTGGCAAAGTCCAACTTACCCGAAGTCGATAAATATAAATAGCAATTGCCCATTGAAATTGGTAAAGCGGAAACTGTGGCCTGCTTGCTCACCTGCTGGACAAAGCTAGGACGACCATAAGGAATAACTAAGCGTAAATATTTTTCTTGAACAATTAATTCTTTGAGCGTCACCCCTTTGGGCACACAGGTTATACATGCCTCAGGAAAACCTCTGGCAATGAGGATATCTTTGGAGATCGCGGCGATCGCTTCTTGGGTGTTTGTACTTTCATTGCCTCCCTTGAGAATAATCGTATTACCGACTTTAAGACACATGCCTGCTGCAATTAAGCTAAGTTGTGGAAAACCCTCATATACAAAAGCTACCACTCCAAGAGGTACACGTTGATAGCCATTAATGCCGACATGTAGTGTTAGCGGATCGGGTAGATTGGCAAGTTGGAGCAGACATTCGATCGTATTGTTAAGCCGTTCGGGAGTTAGTTTTAGCCACTCAAGTACTAATTCGGGTACTGCCATATCTCGACTTGCTTCTAAATCCAGCGTATTAGCTTCTAAAATCGCATTTTTATGCTTTTTAACGCCATTGGCAATTTCTATCAACAAACTATCCCGTTCTCTGGTGGAAATTTGCATAAGTTGCAGCGCCGCCGCATGGGATTTATAAATGAAGCCTGTAAGGTCTTCTGGTGACATACTCTGTAATAAATAACTGTTAAATATCGCGCTGACGAATCACGAGCAATCGCCATATTAGCAAACCCAAAAGGGTAAACAACAAAATAGCTAAAGGAATACCTAAAGTTGACTTTAGATTTAGTACCCAGACAATGATTAGCGCAAAAAATAATACCGAAGCTATATACATCAAAATTGTTTCTAATCGAGCCTTCTGATCATTTCCCCGAATAGATTGCCATTTGCCCGTCCATTGCCATGTATGTTGTTGAGATTCAATACCGCCTAATTGCAATAGACTATAGCCGTCATTTTCTAGTTGAAAGAGCAAAGAGCAGCGATCGCAACCAAAAGCATCAGTCAGTACGATCGGCTTCAGCTTTCCACGCTTGCGGGGACAAGGACAAGGGTAAATTTGTTCTAGATCAATTTTTTGAGGCTTATGAATATGCACTAGATAGTCAAGCTCAACAAGAATGCTAAATGTATGCTCAGAAGGAAAATTTCATAGATTATAGAAATTTTTGATGTAACAAATAACGGTTAATTTTGTGAAATAGCTGCAAATCGATTCATTCACAAGATTTATTGATTGGTGCTTAAGTTTTTTTGCACTATTAAGCCATAGCTAAAGCAATTAATCAAAATAATTGTATAGCATTGACATCCACCCCACACTGAAGCCACGGGGACTCCTAAGACTCACAACTTAAAACAAAGCACAAAATAGTAACGCCATTTTGCATCTTTAAAATCCTGTCTGGGCTTGGGTTTTAGTTCCTGAAGTTTAGCGACTTTCGGTAATTAGGATTAAGACGCTAAGAGCCTATAAATCTGCTTCATAATGTGAATAGCTTCGGTTTAAAAAGTTTGTGCCGCAATTTACCAAGATTGCTGTATTATTTTATTTGGTGCAAAAAACACCTTACTTAAGCGGATGTGGCGGAATTGGTAGACGCGCTAGATTTAGGTTCTAGTATCTTTGATGTGAGAGTTCGAGTCTCTCCATCCGCATGTATAGCCCTTTTCGCTCAAACCCATAAAAAACTTTAAAAGCGTTGCTAAGCAACGCTTTTAAAGTTTTTTATGGGTTTAGGGATTCTATTTTATTTAAGCCATTCTTCGAGGCTAGTGGTTAATTTGCCTGTGATTTGAGCCGTAAGCTGATCGCGCTTTTGTTTACGTAGCCATTTTTGAAATTGCTTGTCGTACTCTTCGCTTTCTGATTGGTAAATAACCCATGAATCTAGTGCAATGCCTAATCCCCAAAACAATAGAGGATAGATTGCCCAACCGATTCGACCAGATGTAAAAAGGTTCAGTGCTACTAAAAAAGAATTAACGATCGCATATTTCAGGACATTTGATTTTAAAGATTTTCTTTTGTATTTATCAAACTCTACCTGCTCTTTGCAAACAGCTTGCGTAGATTGCCATTCCTGCACAGATGCTAAAAAATCGGCTTCACTGATGCCCATATCGGAAGCAATCTCATATACTTGCTGTTTGGTCAGATTTTGACCATTGGTTCTCTTGGCAAGAGCATAACGGAGAATCTGATCGACTTGTTCTTCTGAATAAGTTTCCATATTTTCCTCCATAAAGATCAATTCAAGTATAGCTATCAATTTTAAAGAGTTGCGGCGCTTTGCGCCGCAACTCTCTTTTTGGTGTTATATGCATTTATATTTATCCTAGTCGAGTTCAAAATAAAACAACCCTTCGGGTTGTTTTATTCACACTAAGGGTAATCAAAAGAAAGATTGATCCTAGCAACTAGTCGAAATTAACTGAAATACTGACAAACCACTTTTTGAGATCGGGAAAGCGCTCAAGTTGTTCTTCCACTTTTTCCATAGCTGCTTTGGTGAGCTTTACTCCAGTATGGTAAATCTTATCGACTAAAGTTACAACAGGTTTTTTTCCTCTGATAGTGAGCGTCTTGGCGAATTCCAACACAGTTTCTAACGAGTCAAGTAAACTACCATTCCAATGT
>JBIKYZ010000407.1:0-3709 GCA_044354985.1 Pseudanabaena sp.
AAACTTAATTCTAAGCTCAATCACTTCGCTCTCAAATCCAAATTATATATCAAGGCTTTGCAGCAATCTCACTTGGAATGGCAGTCTCTGAAACCTTTTTAGGCTTCTGCGTAACATGAGTAATATATTTGAAAACTTGTGATTGATTAATCGCTTCCACCAAATCCCGCACATCGGTATGGGCGGTCAAAATAATCCGCAACGTGTCGGGATAACTTTCAGCTACTTGGCTCAAAAACTCAGTACCAGACATCATTGGCATTCGCTGATCGGAGACAATCACAGCAACATCTGGCTCCGTCGATAAAAGTGCCAACGCCTCAAATCCATTTTTAGCCCGCAGAATGTGATGACTTCGATAGAAAATACGCTGAAGTAGATCTAAATTATCTTCCTCATCATCGACTATCAGTAATTTACTTTTGAGTTTGCTTGTGAGTTTATTCTCTGGTGAGCTATGCATGGATGTGGTTACAAATGGGTTTTCGCATTAAAATAGGCGACTAAGTAGGTTGGCATAAAACTCCAAAACTTGTACCGCCAGAGCAGCGGACGGTACAAGTTTTGGCTCGGATTTCCAAATTATGCCAAGGTACTTATGTATTGTCCTGAGATCTCTAGATAATTTAAGCAAAAATATATTATGAAAATTGTAGTGACGGGTGCCACTGGGTTTGTTGGTGGGAAATTAGTTGAGCGGTTACATGCTTTAGGCGATCGCATTGTCGTCTTAGCCCGTAATTCCCAAAAAGCAACTCGTCAATTCCCCCAAGATATTTACCCCAATGTTGAAGTAATTGGCTACACACCTTTTGAATTGGGAGATTGGGCTAAGGTGATATCAGGTAGTGATGCGGTAATTAATCTGGCTGGCGAACCCCTCGCTGGTGTGCGTTGGACTGATAAACGTAAGCAAGAGATCCGTGATAGTCGTATTTTAACCACAAAAGTGTTGGCTGAGGCGATCGCGAAGGCTGACGTAAAACCACAGGTCTTAATTAGCGGCTCAGCGATCGGTTATTACAGCACCAGTCTTGATAAATCCTTTGATGAATATAGTAATGCGGGTGATGACTTCTTGGCTAATGTTTGCAAAGACTGGGAAGCTGCTGCTGAGGCAGTTACAAGTTTAGGCTTGCGCTTAGTTAAGCTGAGAACAGGAATTGTTTTAGGAATGGGTGGTGCGATCGCCAAAATGTTACCGATATTTCAAGTTGGTGGCGGCGGCAAAATTGGCACTGGCAAGCAATGGTTTTCATGGATTCATCGCGATGATCTCGTGGAACTCATCATCTATGCTTTGAAGAATGAGCAGATCACTGGAGCGCTTAATGCTACAGCGCCCAAAGCGGTTACTAATGAAGATTTTACCGTGGCTTTTGCAAAAGCAATTAAACGTCCAGCCTTTTTGCCTGTTCCTGCGGCAGCGTTGATTTTGATATTTGGCGAAGGTGCAACGGTATTGCTAGATGGTCAAAAAGTTGTGCCACACAAAGCCGAGATCAATAAATTTACGTTCCATTATCCAGATATTGACGCAGCACTAGCGCAAATCCTTGCTTAACAAAAAAAGAGAGTGAACTAAGTTCACTCTCTTTTTTTGACATGGGCCGAGATGGATTTGAACCAACGTAGCTTACGCAGCGGATTTACAGTCCGCCCCCATTAACCACTCGGGCATCGACCCTTTGCTTGTTTGTTTTCCAAGCGGATCTAATCATATACACTTATTGCGCTACTGGCAATAGGTAATTTCAAAAAAATCAAAGGTGCTAAGCACCTTTGATTTTTTTGAAATTACGAAATCCGATCGCGATCGCACTTAAAAAAATAATTCCCATCACACCTGCGATCGGATTGCCATTAATACCCGTTACCCATTCAGTCACAGTACCTGTTGGTTTGAGCCAATGAGTAGTATTGACGATGTAATAGCACCAAACTAAACCACCATGCAAGCCAATCGATATGCCCAATCTGCCATCACATCTGCGCCTTGCCATTACTAGGGCAACACTGAGCATTACCAAACCGAGAAACTGGCTCCATGTCTCCAGAATTAAGTTTAAGGGTTTGATGAAATGCAAAATTGCAAATACGAAGCTACAACCGAGTAAAGCTGTCCTTTTGGAATAATCGCGCTCTAGCTCTGAGAGTATCCAACCGCGAAACAACATTTCCTCGGCAAATCCAACGCCAATGGAAGTTAATAGTCCTGGCAATATGGCACCCTGCCAATCGACAAAATACACACCGATCGCAGGCAATAGGTTATCTGGCAAAGGCTGTTGCCAATCGACAGTTTGCACTGCCAGCCAGCCTAGACTCACCTGTAAGCTAAAAAAGATTAGAAGTGTTACACAGCCAAGCGCTATACCCAATAAAAAATCGCTCCCATTTTTGCGGGTAAATAATAGCCCGTAATAGCGATAGGGATGCGAATACTTCGCAATTTTGCGACCCCAAACCCAAATTAATCCCAAAAATCCGCAATACAGCAAAATTGTGAGGGCAACTCCAACTGTCTCACCCCAAATTAGATGCATTGGTGCTGCGATCGGTAGCCACATCACCAATAAAGTTAATAAAAACAGAATGATGCGTGCTGGTGCTGGATAGGAATTTAAGCGATCGAGATTCACAATAAAAGAACAGGTAGGATTTTGTTAATAACAATCCTACCTGTTCTATGGATCAAGTGCTTGGCATTGCGATCGGCAAAAGCTACCAAGAACTTTGGTTCTTGGCTATAGAAATAAAAGGTTTGATTCAGACATAAATCCCAAAATAAAAGTGGCAGCGCGAAGCGCCGCCACTTTTATTTTGGGGTTTGATTTGTCCTAGCTATCTCTTTTTTTGCTATAAAAGCTAAAGTCGGTTGAGACCGAGTGAAGAAATTCAACCCGTTGAAACGGGTTTTAGCTCTTAGCCCGCACTTGAGTGCAGGGCTTACTTATGACTCTGGCTCCATCGTGCTGGTTAAGCCCTTACTTTGGAGTCCTTCACAATAAAATTCTGCATGTTCTTGCACGCAGGTAATTACCAAGGCACAGCCGCTAGCATGAGCCGCCATCATAATATCCACTGCTTGCGGCTGCGTAAGCCCATTTACAACTTGCATTAAGGTTTCGACGACATATTCCATTGAGTTGTAATCGTCGTTATGTAACAAAACTCGATATCTTGGTGCAATTTTGCGTATGGTTTCGGGTCTTTTAATAGTTTCAGTAGACATATATTGAGGTTTCCTCCAATAAGGGTTTGCAATAAGGGGAAAATTGAGAGAAAAATTTTATGGCGTTAGATAATGGCGGTATGAGTTTGTTGCATTAAGCAGAATTAAAGTGCTTACAGATCTGCGTCATAGATAAGACAGTAATAATACTTAAGACTCACTTACATTATAAGTATGAACTCAAAAAATGTGAAGTAGGTGGCTTTTGCCCCAGCAATTCTCATTTTAAAAACAGGTTTTTTGAAAGTCTGTCTACGACAGAATTTCAAAAAACCTATTTTGGGTTACCCAGAGCCATAGGCTCTGGGTAACCCAAAATAGGTTGCATAATGAGAATTGATACTTTTACCTAAGTACAGGACAAAAATTTAATGGAGTTGAAGAAAGCCTCGGAATTGAGATGAAGGTCAAAGATGAAGTGACGCAGGAAATCAAAGCCACGACGAAAAATGCTTTTAGGTAAGCGACCGTGCT
>JBIKYZ010000018.1:0-36530 GCA_044354985.1 Pseudanabaena sp.
GGGCCGACGTAATCAACCGCGCAAACTTGGGTATGGAAGTAATGCACGAGCGCAATGCTCACAACTTCCCACTCGATTTGGCTGCTGTTGATGTAGCACCAGTAGCTATGGCTGCTCCTGCTATCAATGGTTAATCTTTTGACCTAGTCATCTCGAAATAAAAAAGCCTCTCCGCAAGGAGGGGCTTTTTTATTTGTGCGGATTGTGCAGAAGGCGATCGCCTTCTGACCTTTGTTTGCTCAATTTGTACCAATTCACAAAAATGTGACAACACTTTTAAATAAGGCTTGCAGCATAAAGCATTGCCCCAATTAGTCCAACTTCAGGATTAAGCACAATATGGATCGGGATGTCTTCTAAAACTGGACTAATTCGACCCTTATTTTTTAAAATCTGTAAAAACGTTTCATCCTGAAGCAAAGGCAATATTTTGGGAGCAATACCACCCGCAATATATAAGCCCCCATTAGGAATTAATTTCAAAGCTAAATTCCCTACTTCGGCTGCATAAGCTTCGACAAAGATTTGCATCGTTTGTGTGGCTATGTGATCAAGATTAGTTTCACTATTAATTCCACAATTAGTTAATGCAGCATTAGCGATCGCTGCTGCCAGATCCACATTAAGATCACCTGCTTCCCATAGCTTCACTTTCTCAGCAAGTTCTGCTGATTCTGAAGAGGTTTGCCGATCGCGTAAAAACTGATAAATTGCCACAATCCCTGTCCCCGAAGCTACTCTCTCAACTGATACGCGATCGTGACGCTTTTGCAAATATTGTAATAATTCGATTTCTAGAGCATTTCTAGGCGCAAAGTCTGTATGACCACCCTCAGTAGGATAAACCTCATAACGGTCTCCATTCCATCCTAAAAAAGCTTCTCCTAAACCTGTGCCCGCCCCAATTACACCAATAGGCGATCTCTCCACCACTTTGCCTTTTTGCAAAGTGTGCAAATCATGGGGCTGTAGTCCTAAAACCCCATAGCCCACTGCCACAAAATCGTTGATCAATCTCACGTTGGCAATATTAAATTCCTCAGCAAGGCGATCGCTATCAAAAGACCAACCGAGGTTAGTTAACTTCGATCGGCGATCGCGCACGGGACCAGCAATCCCAAAACAAGCTGCTGATAACGAAGGCAATTCACCTAAATTTATTTTGGCTGTCTCTACAAATTCGCGCAAGACATCTGAGAAGCTGACATAACTAGCTCCAGCAAAGCGCTGCTCGTATAAAACTGTAAACCCATCAGAATTTTTTTCGGCAACCCGCAAAAGAGTTTTTGTCCCGCCAATATCACCAGCTAAAATTGCGCTCATTTTTTTATTCTGTTATCTGGCTAGCCAAGATTGGCTCCTGCAAGAATTTGATTAGTCCATGCAGGAACTTCTTCTTCTTTTAGAACTGTTGCACCAAGATTTGTGTAGGTCTCTCTAGTATTTTCGTAAGCTTCAAACAACTGGGTATAGCCATCGAACTCAGCCTTTGGAGGTAAAGCCACAACAGCTAGTGGAAAATTATTATCTAGTCTTTTAACATCTTCTATCCACCAAGACAAAGCATCTAAAGTTTCCTTATGCGTACGAATTTCAAAAGAGACCCCATGAGCAGCTAAATATGGGCGACCATTAGCTACCAACACATCAAAATTATGATTGCCACGTACACCTTTAACAATTGCAGCAGCATCTTTTTTAAAAAATTCAGCAGCTCTGTTTCCCAATCGCTCTTTTAAAACATGCTTCACACTCGAAGCAACTATTCTTTTAGCTGCTTGGCGATCACGCATATTTCGCTGTGCAGGTATTTCATCTACTAGATATGTATTGATAGTGTTTTCAAAAACACTATCAATATTTTCAAGTGAGCCTCTAGGCTCTGTGAATTGAATACTATTAGTCCATTCTCGTGAAACCCTACGCAACCGTTCTATCCTACTCTGCCCACTAATGGGATCGTCATTAGGGAAAAGAAGACCATTTTCAGAAGCCTCACTCATACGTTTAGAGAAGTCACGTAAAAATCTTGTATCTTCTTTAGCAAAAGAGTTGATGCGCTCCCAACTATGCAAAAAATGAACTTTGACAATCTCTTCGTCAAAAACAAGCACACCAATGTTTATCCGTTCATCTGCGATCGGATTAGGTACATACTGAATAATGCTGTATCTGCTTGCCATAGTTGCCTCATTCCTAGCACAGAAACTAAAAATTTGCTAGTAATTCATGCTGCCTTTTTATCAAGTATTCAACTAAAGTTAGTCTTTCGTCAATACTTATGCCCCACTCTTCAGGCACACCACCTACTATTTGCACGATTGTTTGCTCACTTATTCTCCCTAATGCAGCTAAAGTTGGAATTAAATCTTCATTATTAAGCTTGCAATTTCTTACGAGCAAATGATCTGGCTTAGCTGGATTGAGGTAATTACTTAAATGTTCAATCGTCCAATCAGGTCCACCAACAAAAAAATGACCATGATCAACTGAATAAACTAAGCGTGGTGACTGATTCTCACGCAAAAACTGGTGATCATCAGCGTAAATCCATCCGTAAAGAACTGCCAGTGAAGCAAACCTAGAATGATTTACCGAGCTACTAGCATACAAAAACTCTCCATGATCGTCTGAACAGTTGGGAATGAACTTTGTAGCATGAGCAACTCCAGTAGCTAAATAGCTAAATTCAAGCTCTAAATCAAGCAACTCCTGTGAAATTTCGACCAAATACGGCTCACCTACAGGAGCTTGCATTGCTTGTCCCAGTTTTGCAGCAACGCGATCATTAATTATTTGGCGACCTGCTTGCTTGCCCTTAACGACATATTCATTTCCATCAATACCCCTAACTAACACGGGCTTTGCAGAAGATTGCCAACCCCTACGAATAGTTGTGGCAATAATTGGTTCTTCGGGATTGGCGATCACATCTTCTAATGCTTGACGCAATTTCTCCCTATGCGAATTCTCTGACTCAAGATTTTCTGGCACGAATATATCTAAAAATCTACAGAAACAAGAATGTTATTGTAGAACACAATATGATCTTAACTACTTGAGGCAAGCTGATCAATCGCATATTGGGCTGCTGACGATACTTGAGGATGAGCATCTTTAACGAGATAATTCAGCGCCGAAAGACTTTTATCGCATCTCAGATGTCCCAAAGCCTCTGCCAAACGTTGTCTAGTCAGCCAATCTTCGGACTGAGCAAATCGCAAAATTTGATCAACACAGCGTAAATCACCCACTTCACCCAAAGCGGCGATCGCGGCTTGATGCAACATCGTTTCCTCACTATCTAAAGCCTGAATGAGGGCATCGTAGGCTCGCACATCGCCCAGATTTCCTAGCGACACCGCTGCGCTAAAACGGACTAACCACTCAGTATCCTCATAAAAAGCTCGTAACAATGGCTCAACGGCGCGATTGTCTTGTAGATAACCCATTGCCCCAGCCGCATCAGCGCGAATCCCATAATCATTCTCCGTTTCTAGAATTCTCGCCAAAACTGGAAAGCAGTCTTCTGTATGTTTTAAACCTAGAGCAAATACCGCCATTGATCTAATTTGCAAATTCTCATCATCAATCACCTTTAAGATTAGGGGTACAGCATCATCGGGCGATAAATCTCGCAAAGAAACTAAAGCTCGAAGGCGATCGCGAGAATTGTCACTGTCTAATTGTTCGGAAATATTGCTTAAATCTAGTTCCTGATTGTTAGAAGACATAAAAAGCTCATGTTAAAACTCTAAGTATAGCGATCGCTCATGCTATGTGAGAAAAATTTAAGGCTCTAAAAATTTTAAGGAACCGATTTTTGATGGCGCGGCGAAGCCGCGCCATCAAAAATCGGTTCCTTATTTAATTGCAGAACCCTAATCCATGTTCTATAAGGGACGAACCCAGTTTTAAAGTAAAAACTTAGGTGTAATAAGGGTTCTATCTACGTAAGCTGAATTAAAGTATTTTCAAGATAGCCCGATTGGATGAAAAAAATGCAAACTAGGTATGCTATGATACATACAAATTCAAATCTATTGTAGTTAATACAGCAATATCATAAAATCGATAAACTCCTTTCTTAAGTTAGATCTGTGTATTATAGGTTTAGGGTTAAGATGAGAATAATTTTATAGATAGCGTAGGTACCTAAAAATACATACGTGATTACTGTAAATACCATAGACAAGTAAACAAACTTAAATTTACTCTCGTGAGGAGTGGAATAATGAAAAAAGTATCTTTGAATCTAGCTGGCAGCCTAAGTCTATTAGGTGTTATTGGTGCAGTCGCCGCAACCCCTGCATTTGCTGAAACCACTACAAGTGTTTCCCAAGTTAGCCAAGCTATGAGCAGCGATCCAGTTGCTCAAAACGTAACTTCAGTATCTCAACTTAGCGATGTCAAGCCAACTGACTGGGCTTTCACCGCACTTCAATCTTTGGTAGAGCGCTACGGTTGTATCGCTGGCTATCCTGACAGAACTTTCCGTGGTAAACAAGCAACCAGCCGCTACGAATTTGCGGCAGGCTTGAATGCTTGTTTGGACAAAATCAACGAAATCATCTCCGCAGGTTTGGCTGACAAGGTTAGCAAAGAAGACCTCGCCACCTTGCAAAAGCTTCAAGAAGAGTTTGCTGCTGAACTAGCAACCCTTCGTGGTCGCGTTGATGCCCTTGATGCCAAGGTTGCTAAGCTCGAAGCTCAACAGTTCTCCACCACCACCAAGCTTTCTGGCGAAGCTATTATGTCCGTCCAAGGTGCTAGTGGTAATTCGGGAACTCCAAACAGCACAAACGTCTTCGTATCTAGCCGCGTGCGTCTAGACCTCAATACTAGCTTCACAGGAAGCGACCTGTTGAAAACCAGATTAGAAGTCGGTAATGGAACCACTAACATTCCTGGGACTTTTGGCGCGGGTTCAACTACACAGTCTGCGGCTCCTGGAAATACTAATTCCAGCAACATCGGTTTCCAAACCTATGGTCAAGACTATACAGGTTTAACTGGTGGCTCAACATTTGTTCTAGGTAAGTTGCGTTACGACTTCAACCTTGGTGATGCTCGCATCTCTCTTGGTCCTGTAATGCATGCTTATGATCACATTGACACCAATAGCTATGCCAACAACGAAGCCGTTGACTTTGCTTCTACATTCTTCATCAACAACCCTTTGATGCTCTTGGTGAATGGTCAAACAGGCGGAGCAGGTGCTGCGTTTGATTGGAATCTTGGCAAGAGCGCTTTCACCTTGCGTGGTTTGTATTTAGCAGGCAATGCAAGTAGCCCTACAGCTGCTGCTGGTGTAAACCGTGGTTTATTCGGTGATGCTTACCAAGCAACTGCTGAATTGGAATTCGCTCCTAAAAACGCAGCTGGTGACAAGCCTTTTGCAATCAAGCTTCAATACACCAATGGTGCTGTAAACAATGCCAACATTAACGCTGCTGGTGTAAATGTTGAGTGGAAGTTTGCCAAGGGTGTTGCGGTATTTGGTCGCTACGGATTTGGTACAATTGACAACCGTGGTGCTAATGCAGCTACGGCTCCTGCTTTTACATCAGGACTATACACTGGTGGGTTTACTACCACAGCAGGTAATTTGAGTCCTCAAACTTGGATGGCTGGTTTCGCTTTCCCTGATTTGTTTAAGGAAGGCGCAATGGCTGCAATTGCTGTTGGTCAACCTTTCATTGATGGTAATGTTGGCAACGCAACTCAAACCAACTTGGAATTGTTCTACAACTTCCCAGTAACAAACAACATCCGTATTACTCCTGATGTTCAGTTTATTTTTAATCCTAACAACGTATCTGGAAGCACCATCTTCGTTGGTACTTTGAGAACTGTATTCTCGTTCTAAATTCATAAAAAAAGAGGCGCTGCTTTGCAACACCTCTTTTAAAAAAATAAGGCTAGCGCAAAGCGCTAGCCTTATTTTTTTATTTAATGCCAATGAGTGATTTTGCCATCGGGAAGTAAGTTGCCCATATTTTAGGATCGGGGCGACTTGCCCAGTCGCGACGGGAAACGATCAATTGCAAGATAATGGCAGCTTGATCTTGGTTGAGATTTTGAGCTGTGACTTTGACTGATACATCAGAGACCATTACATCAAGGTCAAATGTACGTTGAGCCGCCGATCGCGCTAGTATTTCAGCTTTACGGGTCATCACCGTAAACCCCTCGTCTTGATTCACCAGTAACCGAATATCGACCTCACGACGCTCAGCAACCGCGCTACTTGCGATCGCTATAGTTGATAAAGTGGCGATCGCGGAGAAAAATAAGTAGTTAGTTACTCTACGAAATGGTAGAGCCGTCAAAAAAGTCGGAGAAACATGCGATTTGTTTTTCATAGTCATCTTCGCCAGAAACTCACAAAAAAAATTATAGAAAAATCGCCAAGATATTAGCAAAAAACTGGGAAAGATGTGTGATATTGTCTGCTAACAAATTTGGCTTTAGAGTGTAGCTCATTTAAGAGTCAATTTGCTTACCAATTTTAGTAATCTTTGGATTTAATAGCGCCAAGCACCATAAATCCAAGGACAATCCCTTATCTTGTCGTTATGGAGGTCTTGCAGGGGGCGTTATGTCAAAAGTTCTGATTAGTAATTTGATCGATCAAATCAATACATTGTTGAGCCGCCCAGTAGGCTCCGTATCAAGGAAGCCATCTCCAGATATGATGCACCAGAGAGATCAGCTAAAACAGCTGCGATCGCATCTTGAAGGCTTGTCTGACGATTCGCATTTGAATGATTTAGAGCAACAATATCAAGCTTTAGTAACGCGCTTACAAGCGAAAGAAAAGCCTCATAATGACCTAGTCAACCATCTGGATAGTGAACAATCTAATCAAAATGACTCAAAAACAGCAGAATTCAAGACAGACCTATTTAAAACAGATAAACTAGAAGCATTGCCACCCCTATTAGTTAGCCCAGTAGTTAGCAACTTATTTGGCGCTGAATCTTACTTGACAAAGGAGACTAGCACAATGACGAATGGCACACCTGAACCCAATTCTACATTTGTCAACGATCGCATGATTGCTTCGCTTCAGCAAGCAATTCAGCAGACATTGCAACAGGTTGTTAAAGAGTCAGTTCAACAATCTGTGCAGGAAGTCGTCAACCAGACTCTCGCAGTCGAAAGAGCACTCATGGTAGGAGAAATTTCGGCGAGTTTAAATAAAATTGTTGAATCCCAGCAGCGAGCGCAATTAAGCCAAGAATTAATTACTTTAAATCAACAAAAGCAAAAGCTAAACGCTGAAATCTCGCAGCTAGAATCTGATCGCGTAGCTTGGATGAAACAGTTTCAAGAGTTTCAGACAACTCAACAGGAAGCTATAGATCGATCTTTAAGCTCAGTTAATAAATACGTGCGCGATCAGATCTCAGACTCTTTGCAACAAACTATGCAGCAGACTATGGAGGGTACCGTTGCTGATAGGGTTAACCAAACTGTTGCCCAGTCTCTTCAAGATAATTTAGCGAATATATCCTCTATTCCTAGTCCATTCACAGAGCCTCCACAAACAGAATTTGCAAATAAAGTACAGGAACAAACTGATCGTTTTTTGCTGCATCTAGATGAAATGTTTAACACCACATTTCGATCGCTAGAGCAGGAAATACAGGGCTATCAAACATCGATCGCAGCGAAGCTTAATAATATGGAAACCCTTGAGCAAAAGGGTGAAGCTTTGATCAGTTCTTTAGTTGATCGGATTAGCCAACAGACTGTTCAACAGCCACAAAACTCTGCTGAAATATCTCCGTCTGCCATCAATATATTGCCTGAATTACCAGACGATATCCCAATCCGATATCTAGAAACCTTTACAGAACCTGCTGATGAAGAATTAATTAACGCTCTACTAGCGGGTAATAGGTTTGGAGAGGCTGATGAAGTTGAACCAATTGCAACATCAACTATTGAGGCTGAGCTTCTTGAAATTGTGACAAAAGATGATGAAAATACCTTAGATGATCTGGACATAATCTTAAGTGTAGACGAGGATTACCCAGGCGAGGAGCCAATTGTTGAGATACAAGCTGATCCATTAATTGATCTAGCTGGCTTCGGTACCAGTATTATCCTCGACCCTCAGAGCGCGATCGCGGCCCGTGAGTTAAATCCCGATTTTGATTTAGAGGCGGCAACCCAAATAGTTGAGAGATTTGATGCACCACGTACTCGGATGCAAGAGAATGAAGAAGAGGGGAATAATTTTGATGTACTAGCATTAAATTTTCCTGTGGAGGAGGTAGTCAGCGAATCGGGAGAACTGATTGATGATCCAGAACTTTTGCAATGGTTAGAGGAAAGTAATAATCGCCCTATCTCAACTACAAATATTGCTGATGTCTCCCCTGATGAGGATTTACTGTCATGGCTAGGTAACGAAGCGATCGACATGGCTAAACTACCTACTCAAAGGGAAGATCAGTCACTAATGCTTAATAGTTCAGCGTCTGAACTAGAAGCTTTTAATACCTCTCAAATTCCTCCTACTGCTTCTGTTGATATAACTTTAGATACGAACAGTGATAATCCAGATAGCATAGAATCCAAAATCGAACAATTTTTAAATAATTCAAATAATGATCAAGCTGATGATTCTGATGAATCTCTAATTCTACTGACTAGCAAAAATGTTAATGACTCAGTTTTTCCAGAATGGGAGGATTCACTGGTTGATGATCTTAATTTCGATCTAGAGCGTCTTGATGCTGGGGTTGGAGCAGATCCACAGATTGCAGCTAATCTTGATCAATTTATTCGCAATACACCCTACGCTTTAACCAATTGGGAAACTGAAGAATCTCAAGCTTATCCAACAATCATTGAGGTTTCAGCCCAAGAATCAAGTGGCAAAAATGTCAGTCAACCAGAAACTGAAGAAATAGAAGTCCCACCAATTATAGAAAATCCCAACGCCTTATTTATTGACCGATTTGCTGAATCATTCACAGAGAGTAAAGATCTTTCTGAGATTAATGCAGATATTGCCGATTTGCAGCTATCTCCATTTACAACTGAATCTAGTGATATCCCTGAGATTTTTGACAATCCCGATTCTCTGTTTGACATAAAAACGGAAGATCAGATTTCAGAAATACAGGTAGCTCCTTCTGCTGATTTGTTATCCAATCCCGTTACATCCAATGCTGATGATATGGATGCAATTTTTGCAGAAGTAATAGCTGAAAACGCAGCTAAATACTCTCCAATTGCACCATTTACAACTAATGATGAACTTGATGAATTGTTTGTACCGTTAGCATCTAGCAATCAGGGTTCAATCATAAGTGCAAATCCAAATTTAGATGATGAAAGTGAGCTTGACACCCTTTTATTTGGATTTGATCCTGCAACTGAATTAGAAGAGTCTGACACAGTAATGCAAACTATAACCAAAGGAGATTCTGAGGGGATTGATGTTGGTGCAAAGATGCATGAGCCTCTTGCTTTTCGTGAAACAACAGAATCTATTGAAGAACAATTAGATACAATTATGCAAGGTTTTACGCAGGAGGATTCAATAGATTTTATAGATTTTATTGATTCTTCAGCACTGACAGAAATTGTGACTATCGAAGCGGCTCTTACGGATTCAGGAACTAACAACAATATTATTGCGCAAGAAGAAGCCGAAGATGATTGGACTTTAGCTCTAGAGAAGCTCGAATCTAATCTGGTACAGCCAAATATAAGCAATGACATTGATTCTAGAACCGATGGATCTGAATCATCAGAGTTGTCGGCGGATGAATTTTTTGCTTCTTTAGAATATGACAAATTAGATGGTTTCACTAGTACAATCAAAAAAGATACCCTACCAAAACCTTCAGACGAAGCATTGATGGAGGTAATTGCCGATTTCATCGATTTAGAAGAGGATATCCCTAAAGATGCAGAAGAGGATCTATTGCTCAATGAGTTCGCAGATACTCAGAGTGCTCCTCCCAGTAATATTGCCGATAATGAGTGGGAAAACTTTCTAGACTCATTCAACTTTAATGAGCCATTACTTGATGATATGCGTGAGCAGCTTGGGCTTTCATCAGTAGCGCCAATTAGTGACACCAGCGAAAATGTCTTAGATATTGACTCACTGGTATTGGAATCGCGCAGCATGTCTTTGATTCCTGCTCCACCTGAAAAAGAAGTTTATAGCCTTGATGACACTTGGGTTTTAGGTATTGATTTTGGTAGTACCGCCATAAGGGCAAGCTTACTTAATGCTGATACTGGTCGCGTATATTCTCTATATCTGGATGATGCTGATGAAATGCCCTGCAAAATTGTTTGGCAGACAGATCAAAGCTTAGATGATCCGATCGCTAAAGATATTCGGACGATCTCAAGGCGATCGCAGAATGCTGAATTAGAAGAGGGCGAAGTTGTCCTTGTCCATTTCAAGCAGTTTCTCAAACTTGGCTTACCCTATCGCGGTGTAAGTACTTGGCAGCCAATTATCCAATGGGCTGATCCCTGTCAAGTAAGTTTGCGATGGTTAATTGCGGCGCTTAAAAATCTACTGGAGCAAATCCAAACTAGAGCTAATCATCCTAAGCTTCCTGATGTTGGTTTGATTTTGTTGAAGCTCAGTGGCGTTGTTTTTGGATATCCTGCCAACTGGTCTGATACTTACATTCTCAATATCCGTGAAGCAATCCTTAAAGCAGGATTAGTTAGTCAAGCGGAGCAGGTGATGGCAGTCGATCAGGCGATCGCTCCCGTTTTGTCTTTGCTTCACGAGCAAAAAATTTCTCAAGAAGTTACGCTTTTAGTTGATGCAGGTGCAATTACGACTAGTCTCTGTCTGATGAAGGGACTTAGTCAGACTAAAGATCGATCTAAGCTACATATTCGCAGCCTTGACTATGCGGGGATTAGTATCAGTCAAGATATTGTCGTGCAATTGTTCTATCCCCATTGGCAATTAATTACCAATCCTAACCGTCTTCTCTGCAATTTAGATCATCTCAGCTTGCCAGAGATAGGTGCTTCTGCTCCGCAGCAAAGAATTCTCCTTCAGCAATATTTGTTAAGCTCTGATCTTGGGCAACAGATGTTGGAGTTAGCTGATCGTGTCAAAGTCGCATTCGGGAGAGATGTTGGTGTCGATAGTTGGAATGAGGAACTAATGGGACAACCAATTGTTGTTCTGCGCCGTGAGCTAGAAAACCTTATTTTGCAACCATTTACCCAACGGCTCAATCGCGAGCTAAATTCTATTCTCAGTAATGCAGGAGTGCTTGGGGAAGATGTACATCAAGTTTTGCTGTTAGGTAGTACTATGCATATTCCCTTGCTATCACGTTGGCTATCCCAAAAACTACCCAATGCGAAGATTGACCCATTAGCTACTTCGGCGTTAGCAAACGGGTTAGCTGTATCGCCGCTTTATCCAAATTTGCAAGATGTTGCACGTCAGCAATATTCTGATTACTTTCTTTTGCAAGAGATTTGCCGTCTTAACCTCACTCAATCGGTTAATCCTAATCAACTACTTCAGCAATTACAAATGCGCGGGATTAATATCAAAACTTGCCGCGATCGCATTTTGAGCATCCTGCAAGGTGATTTGCCAGAGGGCTTATTTCCTTGGCAGGAGCCAGAGCACTCAGTGGTTTTAGAAGATCCGACGCTTAGCAGTGACTTATTTGCTGGTCGATTGTTTGAGTTGGAAACTGATGGGACATATCAGCCCAATGTGACTAAATTCCAACAGTTGCGTGTTTATTTACAAGCGATTATTGGCAATATGAGTCAAACGCTAAATGAGCCTCTCGTTTTTCCTGAGATCAAAACCTTGGCGATCGCCAAGTAAAGATGAAAGGCAGTGCTTCGCACTGCCTTTCATCTTTTTAGTTTAAAGAATCGCGATCACAAAGCGCTGTAAAATATTAATTCTTGCTGTGATTTTGGGAAATTTGAAGAGCTTATGCTAGCAAAACGCATTTTGCCTTGTCTAGATGTAAAAGCAGGTCGAGTCGTCAAAGGGATCAACTTTGTCGATCTTAAGGATGCTGGAGATCCTGTGGAACTAGCGCAGGCTTATAACCTCGCAGGAGCCGATGAACTGGTATTTCTAGATATCACAGCCACCCACGAAGATCGCGGTATTATTTTGGATGTTGTCTATCGCACTGCTGAGCAAGTATTTATTCCACTCACAGTAGGCGGCGGTGTGCGAAATCTTGACAATATTCGGGAGCTTCTGCGCGCAGGTGCAGATAAGGTGAGCATGAATTCAGCAGCAGTAAATGATCCAGATTTAATTAATCGCAGTAGCGATCGCTTTGGTAATCAGTGCATTGTTGTCGCGATCGATGCTAGACGGAGAAATGATCCCAATAATCTTGGCTGGGATGTGTATGTACGGGGTGGACGCGAAAATACAGGTATTGATGCGCTCTGGTGGGCGCAAGAAGTCGTCAAGCGTGGCGCTGGTGAAATTTTACTTACTAGCATGGATGCTGATGGGACAAAGGCAGGTTATGATCTGGAGCTAACTCGTCAAGTCGCAGATTTAGTGGAAGTTCCTGTAATAGCTTCAGGTGGTGCAGGTAATTGTGAACATATTCTGCAAGCAGTGACCGAAGGTAGAGCTGAAGCGGCTTTACTGGCTTCGTTACTTCATTATGGAGAACTAACGATCGCCGAGATTAAAGATTATCTAAGTACTAACCAAATACCTGTGAGATCGCTTCATTAGGAGTTTGATTGTGGCGTGGCTTTGCCGCGCCACAATCAAACTGATTCTATTTTAAGAGAGACGAAATTTTTATGGCTACAAATTCTCCTGTCACCAAACTAGATCAACCCGATGATTGGCTATACGATCGCTCAGTTTTAGGGTGGGTACTCAACCCGTCCCTTAGTAAACAGTTGCCATTTCTATACCGCATCTTCAGTTTGTACTGTAAGTTGTATTTTGGTCTCACAGGCAAAAGCTATCTCAAAGGTGGCAGAGAATTATTCAGATTTCTCTCAAATATTTTTTATCGACTTTCGCCAGATCAATATTTAGAACTAAAGCTAGCTGGCTATCAAGTATTTCTCAATCCAACTGATATGCGCCTCTTTCAAGTGGTGAATGAGCTAACTAGTGGAGATACCGATACGCGAGTTTTATCACAATTACTTTCTGAAGGTGATACTTTTCTGGATATTGGCGCAAATCATGGGAGCTTTGCGATCGTGGCGAGTAAGATGGTTGGAGCGAATGGTTTTGTGCTTGCCGTTGAGCCTCAGCCCCGCTTAGCTAAGGCTTTAGAAAAATCTTTGACGGCTAATGCGCTCTGTAAATTCCAGATTTATAATCTCGCCGTTGGCGATACCGATGGAGAAATAGAATTATTAGTGCCAATTGGGACATCTGGTTCAGCGGGAGTATTTCCAGAACATTCGGCAACTCATCAGTTCAAAGCGATTAAGGTTCCAATTAGGCGATTTGATGACTTAGTAGACTGGCAAAAGTTTACTGGCAAAGTTTTACTAAAACTTGATGTAGAAGGTAGTGAATGTGCGTTTCTCGCAGGCGCAAGCAAAATGATTACTGCGCTCAAGCCAACTCTGATTATTGAGATTCATCCCACCAGTTTGAAAGCGGCTGGGGCAACAGGAGATAAGCTCAAGCAATTGTTACAAGAGCTAGGTTATACCAGCTATGTAGAGATGAATGATTGCGATCGCACTTTTGCGCTGCAAGATTTAAATACTGATGTCCAAAGGAATGTCGTTATGAAGATGGCATAGACCACAAAAAAAGAGCGCTGTAGCGCTCTTTTTCATGTTTGCAGAATTTCTAGTTTTATTCAACAATTCCCAAAATAGTTTGAGGTTTTGAGTGAGGTAGTTGCGGAGCAATCAATCTATAAGAATAGAGATTAGGATTGGTCTGAGCCACTAAACTAAAGGCATCACGAGCTTGTTCAGTTACAGCAACAGTTTTTACGTCGTATGTCTGAGTTGCCAATTTAGGATAAAAACCGATCGCGACAATCGGTACAATCAAGCAAACGGCAATAAATACTTCACGAGGTTTAGCATCGCTAACGTATTTATCTAAATGCAAAGCGAGATTTGGCTGACCATAAAAGACTTGACGCAAGGTTGAGAGGAGATAGATCGGCGTGATAATTACACCAACCGCAGCTAAACAAATCATTACAATCTTAAAGTTAGAAGCGTAAACATCACTAGTAGTGATTCCCAGAAAAATATTTAACTCACTCACAAATCCGCTCATCCCAGGGAGGGCAAGAGATGCCATCGCTGCCGCAGTCATCAGGGCAAAAGCCTTAGGCATGATTTTGGCGATACCGCCCATTTCATCCATCATCAAGGTATGAGTGCGATCGTAAGTAACTCCAGCGAGGAAGAACAAAGCTGCTGCAATTAATCCATGCGAGAGCATTTGCAATACTGCGCCGCTTACACCAAGATCGTTAAATGATGCTAGTCCGACAAGGATAAAGCCCATGTGTGAAATCGAAGAATAAGCAAGACGACGCTTGAGATTTTGTTGAGCGAATGCTGCCATTGCGCCATAGACAATACCGACTACTCCTAAAACTGCAAGCAAAGGCGCGAAGTAAACATGAGCATTGGGCAACATTTCAATGTTGAAACGTATTAGTGCATAGCCGCCCATCTTCAGCAATACCCCAGCTAATACCATCGATACTGGCGCAGAGGCTTCCCCGTGAGCATCTGGCAACCAAGTATGCAAAGGGAAAATCGGCAACTTTACACCAAAAGCGATTAAGAAACCTGCATAGGCGAGTAACTCAAACGCGATCAGATACTGCTTCATCCCCAGTTCAGCCATATTAAATGTCGTCGTATCCCCGTAAAATGCCATCGCTAAACCAGCGACGAGAATAAAAATCGAACCTAATGCCGTGTAGAGAATAAACTTTGTCGCAGCGTAAAGACGCTTCGGCCCACCCCAAATTGAAATCAGCAGATAGACAGGAATCAATTCTAATTCCCACATGAAGAAAAACAATAATAAATCTTGGGCTGCAAATACACCAATTTGAGCACTGTATAAGCAAAGCATCAAGAAATAGAATAGTTTTGACTTATTAGTAACATTCCAACTTGCAAAAATGGCTAGGGTTGTAATCAAGCCTGTCAATAAAATTAGCGGCATCGACAAACCATCAACCGCCAAAGACCAGTTCAGACCAAGTTGAGGAATCCAAGCATAATTTTCTGACATCTGGAATGATGCTTCATGGAGATTGTATTGACTCCAGAATGCATAGACCATTAAAGACAATTCAATAAATCCTACTGCCATTGAATACGATCGCACATTCTTGGCATTACCGTACTTGTCAGGTATAAAAGGAATCGCGAAGGCTGCTACAAGTGGTAACAGTAAGATAGCGGTAAGCCAAGGAAATTCTGCAACAGACATGATAGGGATAAATACTTACTTGTTGATTTAATTGTATTAAGAATTTGTAAACTTGTGTTAAGTCTTTTGACATAAAAGTTAACAAATGATCAAATCGTTCAAATAGACTTAAAGCTATACCAGAAGCCATTTTTTAGGATATAGTCTGGGATTCATACACAAATTGTCATCCAAGCAATGAATATCATTGCTTTTTTGCTATCGTTAAGCGTCAAAACTGGAAATATCAATTCGTATTCGTTCTAATTCCTCTCAGGGATTCTCATTTTGAAACCGATTTTGTTATTTCTAGTGCCTTTGGCGCTAGAAATAACAAAATCGGTTTTTTGAAAGCCATCTAACGGCGGACTTTCAAAAAATCGTTTTTTATAATGAGAATTGCTGAGTTTCTCTATAACAAGTGCGATCGCGAGACAATTTCTATTAAGATCAAATTTCCATAGCAATTACGCAAGAATTACACTCTGTGAGTACGATTCTTGTCAATAAACAAACCTTATACGTTCTCACAACACTAATGAAGACTTGGCTCAAACCTGCTCAAAGACTAGAAAAACTCCCTCCATACGTTTTTGCGCGTCTAGACGAGTTGAAGTTGCGAGCGAAAGAGCAAGGTCTAGATTTGATCGATCTCGGGATGGGCAACCCTGATGGACCCACCCCTGAACCAGTAGTCGAAGCCGCGATCGCCGCTTTACGCAATCCCAAAAATCATGGCTATCCACCTTTTGAAGGGACAGCTAGTTTCCGACGGGCGATCACTGACTGGTACAAGCGTCGTTACAATGTACAACTCGATTCTGAAGGCGAAGCATTACCTTTAATTGGATCCAAAGAAGGTTTAGGACATTTAGCGATCGCCTATATCGATCCAGGCGATCTGGTACTTGTACCCAGTCCTGCTTATCCTGCCCATTTTCGGGGGCCATTACTGGCTGGCGGTGAAATCTATGAAATGATTCTCAAACCTGAACAAGACTGGTTGATCGATCTATCGGCAATTCCCGAAGAGATCGCTCAACGCGCCAAAGTGATGTATTTCAACTATCCTGCCAATCCCACGGGCGCAATTGCACCGCGAGAGTTTTTTGAAGAAGTAGTCGCCTTTGCTAAGAAATACGAGATTTTATTAGTACATGATCTCTGCTACGCCGAACTTGCTTTTGATGGCTACACCCCTACTAGTTTGCTGGAAATCGAAGGCGGCAAAGATGTGGGTGTAGAATTTCATACTCTCTCCAAAACCTATAATATGGCTGGCTGGCGTGTGGGTTTTGTGGTCGGCAATCGTCATATTATTCAAGGTTTGCGCACCCTCAAAACTAACCTCGATTATGGAATCTTTTCGGCGATTCAAGTAGCTGCGGAGACTGCTTTGCAATTACCAGACACTTATTTAGAGGCTGTCTGCGATCGCTACAAAGAACGCCGTGATTTCTTGATTTCAGGGCTAGCTGAACTCGGTTGGGATATTCCCAAAACATACGCCACTATGTATCTCTGGATTCCTGTACCTGTGGGGATGACATCCGCTGACTTTGCTCTAAAAGTTTTAGAAAGTACAGGCGTAGTCTTCACCCCTGGCAGTGCTTTTGGTCAAGGCGGCGAAGGCTATGTCAGAATCAGTTTGATTGCCGACTGCGATCGCCTTGGCGAAGCGCTGAATCGGCTCAAGCAATCTGGAATACGTTACAAGTAAAAAGGAAAAGGGAAAAAGGAAAAAGTGTTTAATCTGTTGCCTCTAGCTTTTGAATTTACATCTCCAGGACCGATCGCTTTTGAGGTTGGCCCACTTTCGATCCGTTGGTATGGATTGCTAATCGCTTCGGCGATTATACTGGGGACGGTTTTAGCACAAAAACTAGCTGAAAAGCGCAATGTTGATCCAGAACTAGTTGGGGATTTGGCGATTTGGCTCGTGGTTGGTGCGATTCCCTTTGCTCGTTTTTACTATGTACTGTTTGAATGGCATCGCTTTCAGAATCAAGAATGGTACAAAGTTTTTGCCATCTGGGAAGGCGGCATTGCTATTCATGGGGCGATTATTGGTGGTGCGATCGCAGCAACTATATTTTGCAAACGCCAACAGATTTCCACATGGATGATGGCTGACATCATCATGCCAGCGGTGATCCTAGGACAGGCGATCGGGCGTTGGGGTAACTTTTTTAATTCTGAAGCCTTTGGTAGTCCTACTGATCTACCTTGGAAATTATTGATTCCTGCTAATCGCCGCCCCCCCGAATTTATTAATGAATCTTACTTTCATCCCACATTCCTGTATGAATCTCTATGGAACATCGGTGTATTTGCAATTTTAATCTTTGCCTTTCTGCGTTTTCCTAAGCTTAGGACTGGCACGATCACGATGATCTATGCGATCGCTTACAGCCTAGGCAGATTTTGGATCGAAGGTTTACGCACCGACAGCTTAATGGTAAGTGGGCTTCGCACAGCACAGATGGTTAGTCTGGCTGCGATCGTTGCAGGAATCTTTGGCTTAATTTGGCTATACGGATTGCGCCGTAGGTTTCCCGATACCACTCCTAAGGAAATAACGTCCGAAAACCTATGACCAAATTGCCCCATACCAATCCTCGCGAAATGGTGGAAACCGCATTCCTTGCTAGTACCACCGCTATGTTGTTTCTCATTAATTTTTACTTTCCCCTAGGACCCTTGCTGAGAATGCTGTTCCCATTGCCAACAGCTTTAGCCTACTTACGCTGGAATAGTCGCGCTGCATGGATGTCAATGGTCGTAACAGCATTACTTTTAGCGATCTTGATGGGACCAACCCGCAGTATTCAGTATATTGTCCCCCATGGTCTAGTCGGAGTCACATTGGGATATCTATGGAAACGAGATTTTCCTTGGTCTGGTTCGCTTAGTATTGCAACAATGATTGGCTCTGTTGGCACAGCTTTTCAGTTTGCTTTTTTATCAGTTTTAATGGGTGAAAACGTCTGGAACTATTCGATCGCCCAGATTACTGGGCTACTTAATTGGGTAATGCAACTTTTTGGGTCACTGGAACAGCCAGATTTTGCAACAATTCAAATTTTTGCGATCGCAGCTATTATATTTAGTAATTTTGCCTATCAATTACTAGTACATTTAGTCGCTTGGATTGTGCTTGTTCGTCTTGGCAATCCTATACCTAACCCTCCAAAATGGATAGAATCTTTATTAGCTTAAACAACAGATAATAAGCATTTAAACGAGTTTTTACTTCTTGGCATCAGCATGGCTTAGACAATCTTTGGAAAAACTTAATTAATTGACACAATCTCGAATAAGAAATTATACTCATTAGTTAACCGCCAGAACGCATATAGTTCTGAAATATTGGCGCAAATCACTTTCGTTACCATGACCAACCCTGCCGAATCAAATCAAACTGTAGTTACAAACTCATCAATTGCTTTATCTGAAAGAGAGCTGCAAGTGATTGAATTAGTAGCTGGTGGCTTAACCAACCAAGATATTGCAATCAAACTAGCAATTAGCAAGCGCACTGTCGATAATCACATCAGCAACATTTTAACGAAAACGAAAACCGATAATCGGGTTTCATTGGTACGTTGGGCTTTGCAATGGGGCAAGGTGTGCATTGACGAAGTTAACTGTTGCATAATTGGCACACATACAGTTGGTAATGTTTTAGATGCAAAAGATTTAGGGCAGGAATTAGAAAGTGCCTAGCGGGGAGTTAGCGATTAATCATTGCAAAATTGTTTACAAGCCCGATATTGCTTTAGCGATGTATCGAGAGTTAGCATCACACATTGAGCAAATTGAAAATGTTAATGCTGAATTGTTTTGGCAAGAAAGCACTGAATTTAGTTATTTAGGTAGTCAAATTGGGGGTATGTGGCTTACCTACCCTCAATCAATATCTGAGAAATCCCAATTGTTGATTAAAAATATCTTGAACCATTACGGAAATTGGACTTCTGATCCCAAAGATTAGAAATCAACGTTTTGCGTACTTTTTCTAGATTCAAAAATTATGAGAAGACGTATATTTACTGATTTCGACGGTCCAATCATGGACGTGTCAGAGCGCTATTACCAAGTTTACTTATATTGCTTAGATAAAATTTGCAAGCCAGAACAAGTAGTTACGACTTTATCAAAGTCAGAGTTTTGGGAATTAAAGCGATCGCAAGTAACTGAAAAAGAAATCGCAAGTTTATCAGGCTTTGAAGATGAGAAACAATCCGTAGCTTTTGCTCACTTGCGACGTGCCACAGTGCATACAAATCCCTATTTTTCCTATGATCGTCTACTCGAAAATGCAATTCCAGCATTAGAGAAAGCACAACAGTTAAAAATCGATCTCGCTGTGATGACTATGCGTCGCCGCAGTGAACTCGAACCTGTACTTGATAAATATAATTTGAGACGATTTTTTCCTAGCGATCGCATTTTTTGTCTGGACGATGACTATGTAAAAACATTTGATACACAAGACAAGCCCAAATTAATGCAAACTGCTCAAGCTAATCTGCCAAAGGTAGAGCAGCAGTGGATGATCGGCGACACTGAAGCTGATATTATTGCAGCCCAGACTTATAACGTTCCAGCGATCGCTGTACTTAGTGGCATCCGTAACCTCACTCAACTAGAAAAATACAAGCCCAATCAAATTGTTGCTAATTTAATTTGCGCAATAAATAAGGTTGTAGATTTATAAATAAAACAAAAGCAGTGCTTTGCACTGCTTTTGTTTTATTTATAGGTGTCAGATTACATGCCCCCTAAAAACTCTTGTTTAGCAATTTTTACCATAAGAGCTTGCTGGCCCAAATAAAGCATATGTAGCTCAGTGAGAAGTTGCTTAGCTGCATCTATATCAATATTTTGGATCTGTTGGCAAAACATCATATGGGTAAATTGCTTTTCGACAGGTAAGTCACTCATAAGTACCTCATTTACAAATCAATCAATGACACTAAACTATGACAATAACTAACGCCTTGAAGTTGCTTTAGACTAGATATTAGTCACTGTGTCAACATAACGTAACAATACTTTAAAGTCATTAAAAAAACTGTATCACGATAAACATTTTTTCTAGATATACCCAAAGAAATATTTTCTATGAAAAGTCCTAAAGGTATTCCTTATGACAGCTATAAGCCAATATATCTAAAACTCAGAAGATGGTTGAAGCGCAAAGCGCTTCAACCATCTTCTGAGTTTTCTGTCTATAGCAATAATATAGCTGTCACCATTCTTGTTAGGACATAAAACCCAAATAGTGAGAGGCGGCGCTTCGCGCCGCCTCTCACTATTTGGGTTTTAATTTGTCTTGGTAAAAGTGGCTAAGACTATAAATGTGACAAACTACATGCAACCCATCGCGATCAGCATGACTAAAGTAAAAAATGTACTTCGCGCATCCTTTATTTCTTGAGAGGACAACTTGTAAGTAGACACGCTTAATTAATTACACACCCAAACCCGTAAGGTTGCTCGCCACAGGGGAGCAACCTTACGGGTTTGGGTAATTTATTCTGCACAGTTACTTATCATCCCAATTCACAGAAGTGTTGCGACACTTTTATGAATTGAAACCCAAACCCAATAAGGACTTATACCAAAACCCAAAAGGGCTAAGCCCTTTTGGGTTTTGGTATAAGTCCTCAGTAAGTAGGGCTTGCTGAAAAAGTCTACAGAGCGAATTTAAAGGCAATACAGCTTTTAAAATAGTATTTTGTCGCATATTTCCCAAATTTACCCAACGATTTTCTACGGAAGTGCAAGGTTATAGCGCCTAGAGGCGCTATAACCTTGCACTTGTTATGGCAAAAAAAGCTTAAAGTCCTTATGTAGCAAGCTTTTGTACTTTTTCAGGAAGTCCTAAGTAGACACGCTTAATTTCACACCCTAACCCATAAGGTTGCGCCCCTGCGGGGCGCAACCTTATGGGTTGGGAATTTATTCTACACAGATACTTATTACATAAATTTTCGACTAGAAGAGCCATGACAAACTTTTAAAAGCGTTGCTTAGCAACACTTTTAAAAGTTTGTCATGATTCTGAGTTGAATATAAAGCGATATAGTCGCGGGGTGAAATCCGAATAGAGGCAACGGTTAGCTTTTATGACATATCAGTACAATATGATGAGAGTAAACCGTAAAGATAAACTATGATCCCCACCGTAATTGAACAGTCTGGTCGTGGCGAAAGAGCCTTTGACATTTTTTCGCGTCTACTGCGGGAGCGGATCGTATTTTTAGGGCAACAAGTTGACGACAGTATTTCTAATATCATCGTTGCTCAGTTGCTTTTTCTCGAAGCCGATGATCCCGAAAAAGATATTTTCTTGTATATCAATTCCCCTGGTGGTTCTGTAACCGCAGGTATGGCAATTTACGATACGATGCAACACATTCGCCCTGATGTTTCCACAATTTGTGTGGGCTTAGCGGCAAGTATGGGGGCTTTTTTGCTCACGGGTGGCGCTAAGGGTAAAAGACTATCTTTGCCTCATACACGCATCATGATTCACCAACCTCTCGGCGGCGCACAGGGTCAAGCGACCGATATCGAAATCCAAGCCAAGGAAATCCTGTATCACAAGAATCGCCTGAATGAGCTGATGGCTTTTCATACTGGTCAGCCTATTGAGCGCATTGCTGAGGATACCGATCGCGATTTCTTCATGGCTCCTGATGAAGCAAAAAATTACGGCTTAATCGATGAAGTTGTAGCCCAACGTCCGAAATTTGCAGTCGCAGCGTAATTTTTCTAAATAAGATGGCTCACTTATAGTGAGCCATCTTATTTTTTATACCAATTTACAAAAGAGGGACAACACTTCTGTGAATAAAAAAACAAACCCTATAAGGGTTTTAAAAACACAAAATGACGTAACCATTTTGTGTTTTGGTATTAAATACTTTTTGGTGTGTGGAGTTTAATTTATGAAATTGTTTGGGACAGATGGTATTCGTGGGCATGTTGGGAGTTTTTTAACAGCCCCACTTGCCTTAGAGGTTGGGATTAGTGCAGGAAAAATTTTAAAAGAGCGGATTGAGCTTGATCGATCTAATAGAGCCAATGTAATTGCGATCGGGCAAGATTCTCGGACATCGGGCGATATGCTCTCGTCAGCTATTTCTGCTGGTTTGACTGCTGCTGGTTGGGATGTTTGGCATATTGGGCTATGTCCTACGCCTGCGGTCGCCTACCTGACTGCGAATTCCTCTGAAATCTTTGGCGGTGTAATGATTTCCGCGAGCCATAATCCACCCGAAGATAACGGTATTAAGTTCTTTGGTGATAATGGTGCAAAGCTCTGTGGGGAGACTCAACAAGCGATCGAAAAACTTTTAGAATCGCGCCTCCATGCTGATCTGGTCAATTCATCAACAGATTGGGGTAAATATCACGAAAAATCGCATTTAATAGCTGATTATCAAGAGTCTTTGCAATCCTCGATCGCTACGGATTTAAGCGGTTTAAAAGTAGTTTTGGATCTTGCATGGGGTTCTGCGACCCGTGTATCGCTAGAAGTATTTCGCAACTTGGGTGCAGAAGTAATTTGCTTGCACCAAGAGCCCGATGGCGATCGCATTAATGTCAATTGCGGCTCCACTCATCTCGAACCATTACGGGCAGCGGTGAAGGAACATCAAGCAGATATAGGCTTTGCCTTTGATGGTGATGCTGATC
Organism: Pseudanabaena sp.; assembly: GCA_044354985.1. Classification (GTDB taxonomy): domain Bacteria; phylum Cyanobacteriota; class Cyanobacteriia; order Pseudanabaenales; family Pseudanabaenaceae; genus Pseudanabaena. The sequence goes on from JBIKYZ010000018.1 coordinate 23,150, forward strand.
GAGTCTTAGCTGTTGATAGCAATGGTCGAGTGGTTGATGGAGATTACATCCTGTACCTGTGGGGACAGGAGCTAATGGAAAATAATCAACTACCCGATAGTGCGATCGTTACAACTGTGATGGCAAATCTAGGATTTGAACGCGCATGGCAAAAACTAGGCGGTAATTTTGTGCGTACGGCTGTTGGCGATCAATATGTCCATGCCGAAATGGTGCGATCGGGCGCAATGCTCGGTGGTGAGCAGTCAGGGCATGTTCTATGCCGTCACTATGCGGTGAGTGGTGATGGGCTATTGGCAGCATTACATCTAGCCGCCCTTGCTAAGAAAAAAGCTCCTTTATCAGAATTGATGGATCAAAGTTTTCATCCTTATCCACAGTTGCTCAAAAATGTGCGTGTCGAAGATCGCGAACTGCGACGCAATTGGCAGACCTGTGATACATTAGTACAGGCGATCGCTTTAGCCGAACAGGATTTAGGAGATCGAGGTCGAATTTTGGTTCGGGCTTCGGGGACGGAGCCATTGATGCGGGTAATGGTGGAAGCAGAAACCTTTGATTTGGCTCAACATTGGACTAATAGTTTGACAGGATTAATTGAGAAACAATTTGTCAACAACTAAAAAAAGAGGCGGTGCAAAGCATCGCCTCTTTTTTTAGCTATGCTAATAGCAAATCAAGAAATGGCGTAGCTATTTCTTGATTTAAAAAACCTTACTGAGTCGTACAGTTCAATTCACAAAAGTGTGACAACATTTTTGTGAATTGAACTGTACGACTCAGCCAGCTTGCATGGTCAGAATATGGATAATCTCGATGAAACCAAATTCAACGAAGCAATTCTGAGATTGTTCTATGATTTGCCCTTTATTGGCATGGCGATTACTTCGCCTGAGACTATGCGTTGGGTAAGATTTAACGATCGCCTCTGCGAAATTTTAGGTTACTCGCGAGACGAATTACCTCAAATCACTTGGATGGAAATAACTCATCCTGACGATCTCGAACTTGATGTTGCCGAATTTGAAAGAGTAATGCGGGGAGAGGCAGAAGGCTATGTGATGGATAAGCGATTTATCCATAAAGATGGAGGCATTATCGATGTTGCCATTGATGTTAAATCGTTACGCAATGAAAATCGCACCATTGATTTTTTTATCACAACTGTTCAAGATATTAGCGATCGCAAGCGTGCTGAAGCTAGACAAAAACAAGCCGAACAAGCACTAGCCGAAAGTGAAGAGCGCTATCGACAAGTTGTGCAAACTCAAGCTGAAACTGCTCTCCAGAGACTAAATGAAGAACTAGAAATAAGAATTGAGCAACGAACTGCTGATTTACAACAGAGTGAAGCCCGTAGCCTAGCTATTATCAATGCTCTTCCAGATCTGATACTACTTTTAAAGCCTGATGGTACTTGTATCCAGTGTATTATCCCTTCCACCGATGACAAGTCCAAATACATCCCTATCCAACATCACATTTCTGAAGTTTTATCCCCTGAGGATCTGCAAGCTCAGTTGAAAATATATGAAATTGCGATCGCTACAGGTGAAGTCCAAATCTATGAACATCAATTAACGAAGTCGGGCAAAACTGTCTTTGAAGAGGTGCGCATTGCTCCTTATTGTAAAGATGAGCTACTAGTAATTGTTCGTGACATTACCGATCGCAAATTAGCCGAAGAACATTTATTAAAGAGTGATACTCATCTCAAAACTGCCCAGCGTATTGGCAAACTTGGCAGTTGGGAATTTGAAGTAAATACTGGCAAACTAGCTTGGTCAGATGAAGTCTTTCGGATTTACGGATTGGAACCTAGCGCCAATCCACCAGACTATGAGCAATTACGGCTATTCATTCACCCAGAGGATTGGCAAAATTTTGATCAGACAGTCCAAGCTGCAATGAGCCTAGAGCAATCCTACGATCTTGAACATCGCATAATTCAGCCCAATGGCACATTGATCTATGTGATGGCGAGGGGAGAAATGATTTATAACGTCTCAGGTCAGTTGACTCATATCATTGGCACTGCAATAGATATTACCGATCGCAAACTCGCCGAAGCCCAAATTTTGCATACAGCAAATCAGTTAGCTAATACCAATCGTGAATTGGAATCCTTTAGTTACTCTGTCTCCCATGATTTGCGTGCACCATTGCGTCATATGAATGGCTTTGTGAATGCTTTACACCAACGGCTAAAAGCCCATGAAGCTTTGCAAGATCCTAAAGTGACTCACTATTTGCAGGTGATTGAGAAGAGTAGCCAAAAGATGGGACATCTAATTGATGGACTGCTTATGCTCTCCCGTTTCGGGCGCAGACCACTAGAATCTAAACAGATCTCAATTCGAGATTTGGTCGATGAGGCGATCGAAATTATTCGCACCGATCCTCACCACAACCATCTAGTCGAATTTGCGATCGGCGATTTGCCAACTACAGTTGGAGATCACACACTTTTACAACAAGTTTTTCTTAACTTGATAGGCAATGCTGTTAAATTTAGTCGAAACCATCCCCAACCCTATGTCGAAATTGATAGTTTGCAAGACCAAACCATTAGAATTAGAGATAATGGCGTAGGCTTTCAAATGGAATATGCAGACAAACTCTTTGGCGCGTTTCAAAGATTGCATAATGACAGTGAGTTTGAAGGTACTGGTATTGGCTTAGCGATCGTTCAACGGATAGTCCAGCGTCACGGAGGCTCGATTTGGGCAGAGGGATATCCTGATCAAGGTGCAACTTTCTTTATCAAACTTTAGAACGTCGCTTTGCGCCGCCTAGTTCCAGCAATTCATTCAGTCTAAACATATGGAACCCACCCAAATCCTGCTTATTGAAGATGATCCAAATGATGTTGAGTTAATCCAAATTGCTTTGGACAGCTATAACTTTGTCAATAAAATAGATGTCGTATCAGATGGAGAGCAGGCGATTCATTACCTATTTGGTCGAGATGGCGAACCACCAACTCACCAACTCCCACGCTTAATACTTTTAGACTTAAAACTACCCAAAATAGATGGGATTCAAGTATTAGAGATGATTCGCAGCTCTCCTCGAACTCGCAATCTTGTGGTTGTCGTCATGACTTCTTCGGCTGAAAATCGAGATTTAAAAGCTTGTTATGACTTAGGTGTTAATAGTTATATTGTTAAGCCTTTAGACTTTCAGCAGTTTGTAGAGATGTCTCAACAGGTCGGTTTTTACTGGATGATGTTGAATCAGTTACCTGCTATTGATTAATTACTCCCTTCCCAGTGAATGGTAAGTGGTGCGCGGATTTACCGTGCATCACTTACCATTCATTTTAATAATGCCTATTTTTTGTACTTGTCACTCACCTTTATACCAAATTAAGAAATGGCTACGCCATTTCTTAATTTAAAAACTCTTACAGGGTTTTAAAAGCACAAAGCTTTGGTGTTAAGGGAGGCTGGGGGGATCTAGACAATTCTTAAATGGTTTCTTAGTATAAAAAGTGGCAGTAATTCTCATTAAAAAAACGATGTTTATAGTGAAAATTGCTGATAAAGTGGCGATCGCTATAGTTTATGTATTTTTTTTAGATATACTCTAGTAAATAGAGTGCACTAACGCCCCAAGTGATTAATTTCAGACAGATGGGAATAACTGTAAGCAAAAACTCGAAACCTATATCTGTGCATCTGTAAACCATGAGAAACTTGATATCAGAGTTAAGAGAACCTGAAAATCTTGAGAAGCAGCGATCTCTGCATATTTTGATTATTGAAGATGTTGATGCCGATGTAGAGCTGACACTATTAGCTCTAGAATCAGCAGGCTTAGATTTTACCTATGACATTACGGCTACAGCGATCGGATGCCAAAAACACTTACAAAATGATATTTACGATGTAGTTTTGTCAGACTATCGTCTTCCTAGTTTTAATGGTTTACAGGCTTTTAACTTTCTAAAACAATCAGGACAAGATATTCCGTTTATTTTAATTACGGGCAGCTTAGGGGAGGAATCCGCAGTTGAATGTATCAAAGCAGGGATGACCGATTATGTATTAAAGGATCGATTATTTCGGTTACCTAGCGTTTTACAACGCGCTCTGCAAGAGTTTGAATTACGCCAGAAACAGAAAAATGCGATCGCGCAAATCGAGCAGCAAGCATGGCGAGAGACAATTATTAATCGTATTGTCCAATCAATGCGAGAGACTTTAGTATTAGAGGAAGTTTTACAAACAACTGCAAATTTGTTACACGAAGAGCTACAAGTTAGTTATTGTTTGATTCTTCAACCTGATTGTGACAAGATTCTGCGGGTCAGTTATGTCAATAATGTAACTAGAGAGCATGAGTATCATAAGAAAATAATTGGCGCACCTTGTGGCTTTTATGATTTCTATCACAATGATTTAGTGCAGGGGCAGCAGGTTGTTATTCATCAACTTGATGATGCTCTCTCTCAAACTGTAAAATTTGTTGCTGAGGGGTATGGCATTCACTCACTGGTCATAACACCACTCATTTATCAGCAGGTATATTGGGGTGGGATTAGTCTATATCAGTGCGATCGCGATCGCACATGGTCTGAGAATGAACTATCGCTAGTTAAGGCGATCTCTGATCAATGTGCGATCGCGATCCATCAGTCTGATCTCTATCAAAATGCTCAATCAGAGCTATTAGAGCGTAAAAAGATGGAGGCTCAACTGCGTCATGATGCTCTGCATGACTCTTTAACAGGCTTGCCAAACCGTGCTTTATTTCTAGATCGTCTCAAACATGCTTTACAGCTATCTAATCGGCGATTATATCTAAATCCAACTGATCTCCCAGAGTTGTTTGCGGTTCTCTTTTTGGATTTAGATCGATTTAAGATCATCAACGATAGTCTTGGCCATTTAGCAGGTGATCAGTTATTAAAAATCGTGGCAAAACGTCTGGTCGGCTGTATACGTGGTGGCGATACGGTTGCAAGGCTAGGTGGAGATGAATTTGTGATGCTCCTTGAAGAAATCGAACATCTTAATGATGTAATTGAGGTCGTGCACAGAATTAAAGATTCATTGCAAGTGCCAGTCATACTTGATGGCAATGAAATATTTATTAGCACAAGTATTGGTATTGCTCTAAACTCTGCGGATTATACTCAACCAGACCAGTTGCTAAGGGATGCTGATACCGCTATGTATCGAGCCAAGGAACAAGGACGCGATCGCTATGAAATATTTAATTTTGCGATGCATACAGAAGCTCTCAAGAAACTACGGATAGAGAATGAGTTGCGTCGAGCTATTGAGCGGAACGAATTGCGAGTGCATTACCAGCCAATTGTTTGCTTGCAATCCCGCCAAATATTGGGATTTGAAGCTCTTGTCCGTTGGCAACATCCTGAACAAGGCTTGCTATATCCTAAAGACTTTATTGCCATAGCGGAAGATGCTGGACTAATTGTGGCAATTGATTTTTGGGTATTGCTGGAGGCTTGCACTCGTCTACGCGCATGGCAAGAGCAGTTCCCGATCGCGATGAATCTAACTATGAATGTTAATTTATCTGCGAAACAATTTACTAAGCCTAACTTGACTAGCGAAATTGAGAATATTCTTAAACAAGCGAATCTCAATAATCATAATTTGAAGATAGAGATTACTGAAAGTATATTAATCGAAAAGACTTCTTTAGCAGCGCAAATTTTAGGCGAATTAAGTGAACGTAATATTCAAACTTGCATTGATGATTTTGGTACAGGATATTCTTCGTTAAGCTATTTGCATCGATTTCCAATTCATACGCTTAAGATAGATCAATCGTTTATCAATCAGCTTGACCATAATCCAGAAGATGGTGAAATCGTGAAAGCGATTATTGTTTTGGGAATAAATTTGGGTTTAAATGTAGTTGCGGAAGGGGTGGAAACTGCTGAGCAGTTAGATCGACTAAAAAATTATAATTGTCAAGCAGGGCAGGGATATTATCTGTTTAAGCCGTTAGAAGCTGAGGCGATCGCGACATTACTGACATCTATCTCAATATAGAAGGGGCGCAAAGATCCCCTTCTACATCGAGATAGATTGGCGGCGCTCCGCGCCGCCAATCTATTCTTGGATTTTGATTTGTTCTAAATTGCTTTAATTATCTAAAAAGCGATCGCCTGTTCTAATGTACTAACATTCACGAGAGCCAGACTTGGAGCTGATTTTCTAACGAGTCCAGTCAAAACTTTACCTGAACCAACTTCGATCGCTTTCTCGTAGCCTTGAGCTGCTAAATACAGGCAGATTTCGCGCCAACGAACTGGAGAAGTCATTTGTTGAGCAAGATGCTCGCGGATAACTTGTCCTGATGTTGTAGCCTCATCTGGCGCTACATTAGAGATAACAGGCATCTCCGCATCATTAAAGATTGTTTTTTCCAGAGTGACAGCAAATTGCGTGGCTGCTTCTGTCATAAGTGGTGAATGAAAAGCTCCACTCACTTTCAAAGGAATTGCTTTTCTAGACTTGACCTGTTCACAGATCGACTTGATTGCGGCTTCCGTACCTGAAATTACTACTTGATCGTTGCTATTATCATTAGCCAAAATGACATCTGCGGTTTGGGCGATCGCTTCTTCTAGTTGAAGCCGATCAAATCCAAGTAAAGCCGTCATCGCGCCACCACTTGCTTCAGACATCAAGAGTGATCGCTGCTTCACTAGTTCTAAGCCTGTGGCAAAATCGACAACGCCAGCACAATAAAGGGCACTATATTCACCCAAGCTATGACCTGTCACCGTGTCAGGCTTTGCACCTTTAGCCTTTAATACATCAGAAAGGATGGCTGAAATCACATACAGGCAAGGCTGGGTAAACTCGGTTTTGGCTAGTTCTACGGCATCAGTTTGCGATTTATCTAAAATCGACCAACCTAAAATTTTCTCCGCCTTGTCAAATTTATCCTTGCCTATTTCCGCAAGGTCTAAACCCATGCCCACTGCCTGAGAGCCTTGCCCAGGAAATATCCATACATTTTTGGTCATTATTTATAAAATGTTATTTAAGTAACTTTATATTTTCTAAAGTTTACAGCGCTTTGGTCTGCAAACAAAAGCAAAAAACTAGTCCCAAAGGCATACAAATCAAGCTTTTATAGCTATTTAGACCAAAAAGAGAGTTGCGGCGCGAAGCGCCGCAACTTTCTTTTTGGTTTGAGAGCAAAGCGCTGTAATAGCTATAAGACTAATTAATAATATATTTCTGCCATTCGTCATGATTTCCTGATCTCAGGTATTTTGTTACCTCGAAATGTAAACCACTATGGGGGCGGCGTGGTTGCTTCTTTAATGGCATAGAAGCTTCTTTGGGTGTGCGGTTACCTTTTTTGACGTTGCAGCGTACACAGGCGGTAATAATATTGTCCCAACTATCACCACCTCCACGCGATCGCGGCAACACATGATCAAGCGTCAGATCATCGCCCGTATGCCCACAGTACTGACAGGAATGAGCATCACGATGCAGGATATTACGACGGGTAAGCGGAATTTCTTTGTAGGGAATGCTGATATATTGCAGCATTCGGATCACGGTGGGCAATGGCATTCCAGAATAGATCATCTTGCCATTATGTTCTACTTGCTCAGCCTTGCCTTTTATAACCAACACAATAGCTCGCTGCCAATTTGTAATGTTCAGCGGTTCATAGGATGCATTTAGTACAAGGACTTTTGCCATTACCATCAAGCGAACTTACAAGAGATGCTACCACAGGTAGCCAAAAATCAGCTAGATAATTCTATATAGATCGGCAATTCTCATTATAAATATTGGTTTTGATGAAAGTCAGCCAATGGCTGACTTTCATCAAAACCAATATTGCTACAGCAACAATGCATTGAAAATGTAACCGATGCTGATAATACCAATCGTCATCAACCCAACAAATACAGCTAACAGTTGAGGACGCAGTACTTTTTTGAGAATTACTATTTCAGGAAGAGAGAGCGCGGTAACTGCCATCGTGAAAGCTAACACTGTACCCATTGGCATTCCTTTATTGACTAATGCTTCGGTAATCGGCATCACTCCTGCGATGTTGGCATAGAGTGGCACTCCCAAGATCACCGCAAGGGGGACTGCTAAAGGATTATGAACTCCTGCATATTTGACAATAAAATCAGTCGGCACGTAACCATGTATTCCTGCACCGATCGCAATGCCAAGTACCACATAAAGCCAAACCGATCTCACAATTTCGCTAGATTGAAATCTGCCCTGCTCAAATCTTTGATTCCAAGTCATGGCAAGTTCGAGGCTGTCTTCATCTTCGATCGCTACACCTTGACGGGATCTTTGCAGTTCCCATACAAATGGTTCTACCCATTTTTCGAGTTTGAGCAGTCCGATGATATATCCTGATGCGATCGCTAAGCTCACACCAAAACCGATATACAGCAAAGTCACTTTCAGTCCAAATAGTCCCCACAACAGAATTATCGCGACTTCATTCACCATGGGCGCAGCCATCAGATAGGAGAAAGTCACGCCTAAAGGAACGCCTGCTTCTAAAAATCCAATAAACAAGGGAACGGCTGAACAAGAACAAAATGGTGTGACAATACCGACCATCGCCGCCATGACATTTCCTGCAAAAGTACGCTTTCCTTCTAATAAAGAACGAACTCTCTCTGGTTCTAAAAAGCTCTGAAATGTGCCAACGATAAAGCTAATCACAATTAGCAATGTTAAAACTTTCGGCACATCGTAGAGGAAGAAGTGCAGACTAGATCCTAAATGGGAGGCGATTTCTAGCCCCAAAAGTTTTGTAACAATCTGCATCGCTAACCAATCAAAAGGATAGAAAGGATCAAACATAGCTTTATCTCTCTAACTCAGTAATAGCGGTTGGATTTGCTCGGGACTAATTACTTGACCTTTACAGACAACCTTGCCATTGATAGTCATTGCGGGAGTGGACATCACTCCACGCATAGCAATTTCCACAGGATCGGTAATATGCAGAACTTCCGCCGTGAGTTTCAGCTTTGCCACAGCTTGTTTGGCATTTGATTCTAACTGTTGGCACTTTTTACAACCCGTACCCAAAATTTCAATTTTGACCATATCCATAACGCGCTCCCTAATATATCGATGTATATCAATATATTAATTATAGGAGCAATAAATATATAAACCTGATTTCGTTACAATTCCTACACAAGACTTTCTAGCTTTTTGTATAGCAATGTAAGTTTTGCTTAGGATATAAAACCCAAAAGATGAGTGGCGGCACGAAGTGCCGCCACTCATCTTTTGGGTTTTGATTTGTCCTAGCTATCTCTTGCATTGCTGTAGTAAATCAGAGTGAATCAGATTTGTAGGCGTATTTATATTGCTCCAGCTAACTTAAAAGCAAGATTGGCTCTGTAATAAAGGCGATCGCACTATTCTCCATCAGATTTCCATGCGATCGCCTTGCTGATCTGCGGATCGGGTAACTTGTGCGTAATTACGGCGGCGGCAAGAACTAAAGCAGTTGATACCCAGAGACACCCCACTAAACCCGCAAACTGATAAACTAATCCCGATAACACCGTCCCTGCTAAGCGTCCGCCTGAATTAGCCATGTAATAGAAGCCAACATTTAGCGCCACTTTGTCATCGTCTGTGAAGGCGAGAACTAGATAAGAATGTACGGATGAGTTAAAGGCAAAGACGACACCGAAAATTAGTAAGCCACCGATGATGACTAGATTAGGCGAAAGATTTAATTGTAGGGCGATCGCAATTAACGCAGGTACGGCAATTAGGGAAGTTGTCCAAAATCGCACGGTTTGCGATCGGGGTGGTTGTCCCGAACCAAAGCGCTTGATCAATGTCGGTGCAAGGGATTGAATCAAACCATAGCCAATTACCCAACAAGCTAAGAAGCCACCAACTTGATAAAATGACCAGCCTAAGACGCTTCGCAAAAATACAGGCAATCCCACCACAAACCACACGTCTCTGGAACCAAAGAGAAAGAATCTTGCTGCTGATAGCAGATTGATTTCAGGACTTTTGGAAAAGAGTTGTTTGAACTTAACTTTTGCTTTGATTTTGCCCATTCCTTTTGGCAAGAATAAGCCTGTGAACAGGAGCAGAAATAAGCATCCTGCCATAATCCAAAGGGAATTTACAAAGCCACATAGCCCCAGCAATGCACTGCCAATAAAAAAGCCCACACCTTTAAGAGCATTTTTGGAACCCGTAAGAATGGCAACCCATTTAAACAAAGCCGATTGAGCATCCTGTGGTACTACTAAGCGAATCGCGCTTTTAGTACTCATCTTCGTCAAGTCTTTAGCAATTCCTGAAAAAGCCTGCGCGATCATCACATAGAGAACTGCTAACCATTGCGCCCATTCAGGGTTAAGAAAAGATAATAGAACTAAGGAGAAAATCTGCAAGCCAATTCCTGTATAGAGAGTGACTTTCAGTCCTAATTGTGAGCCAATCCATCCGCCTAAAAAGTTGGTAACAACTCCAAATACTTCATAGAACAGAAATAGCGAAGCGATTTGAATGGGGGTATAGCCAATATTGTTGAAATAGAGTAATACCAATAGTCGCAATGCACCATCAGTAATCGTAAACCCCCAATAGGTGAGGGTGACAAGCACATAATTTTTGAAGTTTGCTTGTGATGCAGTTGAGGAGTTCATAGGTTGTTTTTAAATCGACACAGCCACTTTTCTCGCCAATTCCGCCATGCGGCAGGAATACCCCCATTCGTTGTCATACCAAGCCAAAATCTTGATCTGAGTTTCATCAACTACCATTGTCGAAAGGGCATCAATAATAGAAGATCGCGGATCATCTTTGTAGTCAATGGAAACTAAGGGACGTTCTTCATAACCTAAAATCCCTTTGAGTTCACCTTCGGTGGCTGTTTTTAATAATTGATTCACTTCCTCAATCGTGGTCGATCGCGCTACTTCAAACACACAATCTGTAAGAGAAGCGTTAAGCAAAGGCACTCGCACCGCTAAGCCATTTAGTTTGCCCTTGAGTTCGGGATAGATCATTGCGATCGCAGTTGCCGATCCCGTTGTTGTGGGAATCAGTGACAAAGCCGAAGCTCTAGCACGACGGAGATCTTTATGGGGCGAATCAACAAGGGTTTGGGTATTCGTATTGTCATGAATCGTGGTAATCACTCCATGCTTAATTCCCAAACCTTCATGGATAACTTTCACCACTGGCGCGAGACAGTTGGTAGTGCATGAGGCGGCGGTAAGAAGATGATGCTGTGCGGGATCGTAGAGATAATCGTTAATTCCCATGACGATATTTAGCGCTTCTTCTTTGACTGGAGCTGCGACGATTACTTTCTTTACGCCTTTGGTGAAATAGGGATTTAGGGTTTCGGGAGTGCGGAATTTGCCCGAACATTCCAGTACGATATCAACGCCTAAGTTTTGCCAGTTGACTAATTCGGGTTTGGCATATTCGCTAAAGCTAAGCTTTTGAATTGATTTTTGGTCGTCAATGGCAATGCGATCGCCTATGACTTGCACATCAGGCAACCAGCGTCCATGTACTGAGTCAAATGTAAGTAAATGCGCGGCAGCTTCTAGCCCGCCATTGATTTCGTTAATATGCACAAACTCTAATTCGGGAAAGCTCCAAGCAGCACGGAGAGTCAATCGACCAATTCTACCGAAACCATTAATGCCAACGCGCACAGCCATAGAGCAATCCCAAATATAGGTTTACATCAATATTGATAATAGTCGATATTTTGACGGCTTTCAGGTCAATATGTCAAGATAGATTTTATGAAAACTTCTCAAAAAACCTTTGCGATCGCTGATACAACTAAGCCTGAAGTTAAGGCGATCACCCGTTGTTGTCCTCCATTGCTCAAAGGTCGCATCACTGCCGAAGACACTAGCTATCTTGCGGCGATTTTTCGAGTATTGGGGGAACCTGCACGTTTACAAATCTTGAGCTTAATTGCGGCTCAACCCAGCCAAGAAGTATGCGCCTGTGAATTGGTGGAGACTTTAGGTTTAGCACAGCCAACGGTCAGCCATCATCTCAAAGTTTTATATGAAGCAGGATTACTCACCAAAGAGCGGCGCGGGACTTGGATTTACTATCGCATCTTGCCTGAGAAGTTAGCGATGTTGAGGAATGCTCTTTCGTAAACAAAGGGGACGATAATCGTCCCCTTTGCTTTTTTTATAAGCCTAACGTAATTCCTCTTGCCATCATGGAAGCAAGGAGAGGAATGAGACTAAATCCAAAAAGCTCGATGTGAATGATGGTTCTTAAGGTTTTGACTTTCTCTGGGCTTACCTCTGGAGGCTTTTCAGCGCGAAGGTTTTTAATCCACATCAAGAATGAGACTGTAGGATATAGCGACAATAAGCCAACCGCAATAAATACAGATATTTTCATCCAGAAAACTGGTTGATGGGAATAGTAATCTGCACCTTTTTCAAAATATAAATATCTTAAAATCCCCGTTACTAAGACTGTAATTCCTGCGATTCCATAGATAGTATCAGCAATCAGAATTCGCCATCCATCACGATTGGTTAGGTCTTGCTTTAGGGTAAATAGTTCTGTAGATAAAGCTGCAAAAATAAGTCCTAAGCTCAAATAATGTAAATAAGCTGCGATCGCATTAGCCCACATAAGATTCTCCTATAACTTAATTTCAAGATTATCACTACAATCAAGCTTTATCATGATTCCCAGCAAATAATGACGATAATCTATAATATTTGTGGAAATTTATAGGAATTCAGCTTTATTCACTGTATGATTTATCAATTACAGCTTTAAGTCTGGTTACTATTTGATATGGCTCCGCGTAGAAAATCTATAACGCCTAAGTATTTTGGTCAGGGGGGGATTTCTGACAAAGTACCAAGAATTGCATACACAGCTAATACTCTGCGGTTTCAATCTGAGGAAGACTTAGAAATATATATTGAAAATCATTTTGATGAGCTTTTTCCTGATTTAGAGTTATTGCAACGGCAGTTTCGTTTGCATACTCAGCGATATGATTTATTGTGCCGCAACAAACATAATCATTAAGCGGTTCTTCTAGAGTTAAAGAATGAAGAAGATCGCGGTATTGTTTGGCAATTAGTGAGATACAGACATTTAATTCTGACTAGGCAACCATTTGCTGAGCAAATTGATTATTCACTACCCATAGAATTAATTGCGATCGCCCCTTCCTTTAATGAGGATAGTTTAATAGATAAAGCAGCTTGTAAGTTTGAATCACTCACCTTACGCAGATAGAAAATCCAGAGATTTGATTTAGATAAAAGAGTCTGAGAATGTATACTGAAACAAAGTTTGAACGTAATTGCTTCATCGAAACTAAACCAAGAGTAGCACATAGG
>JBIKYZ010000159.1:0-12049 GCA_044354985.1 Pseudanabaena sp.
AGCCATTCATAGCACGCTTGCTCATCTAGCAATTGGGTTAGGGGAAATTTGATCATCTTAATCTCTGAAAATTCAAAACGACTTACTCCTATTTTGCCATTTCACCTATTTACCCAGATGAGCCAGCAATTTATGCTTGTTTACGGGGTTTCTCGACGGGATTTATGCAGTGGACATGGATGAAACAGCACTTTAAGCGATCGGGATGGTGGATTGTGGGTACTACGGGCAGTTGGTATGTGGGCGTAATGGTGGGGAGTTTATTGATCAAACAGTTGGGATATTTTTTAACGCTGGTGGTCGGGGCAATTTACGGATTGCTGACAGGGATCACCTTGCTTTTATTTTTCTGGGATCGGTTTACTTCCTCTCAAGCCCCAAATAAATGAAGGCGGCGCAAAGCGCCACCTTCATTTATTTGGGGCTTGAATTGCTATACCTCCCATTTTCTAGGCGCACTAAAGTTACACTAAGACATAAGTTCATATGATGATTAGGCATGGCACTTTTTACACTGCGATCGCTCCGCAAAGATTTTGGCATCAAGGAAATCCTCAAGGATGCTAGCTTTAGCCTCGATGAAGGCGACAAAGTGGGTTTAATCGGCACAAATGGGTCAGGAAAATCCACATTACTCAAAATGATTGCAGGGTTAGAGCATAGCGATGGCGGCGAACTTTGGGTAAATTCCAGCGCCAAAATTATCTATTTACCGCAGCAGCCAGACCTGAATGAAGAAAATACGGTCTTAGAACAGGTATTTGCCGATAGTGGCGAACAGATGTCATTAGTCAAGGAATATGAAGAAATTTCCGACAAGTTAACTCACGGACATGGCGATATGGATCGGTTGCTAGAGCAACTATCGCGAGTATCTGAACGCATGGATCAGACGGGGGCTTGGGATTTGGAGACTAACGCCAAAATTGTTTTAACTAAATTAGGAATTGATGACTTAGAAGCAAAAATCGGTAGCCTTTCGGGTGGTTATCGCAAAAGAATTGCGATCGCCTCGGCATTGCTCTCAGCCCCTGATGTTTTATTAATGGATGAGCCGACTAACCATCTTGATGCGCTCTCAGTGGAATGGTTACAGAGCTATCTCAATCGCTATCGTGGTGCTTTATTGCTGATTACCCACGATCGCTATTTTCTAGATCGAGTTACCAATCGCATTATTGAAATTGATCGCGGCGACCTGTATTCCTATTCGGGCAATTATTCCTATTACTTAGAAAAAAAAGCCGAAGCTGAAGACTCGGCACAGAGTACGCAACGCAAACACGCGGGACTATTGAGACGGGAATTGGAATGGCTAAAAAAAGGGCCAAAGGCACGTAGTACAAAACAAAAAGCTCGTATTGATCGCGCCCATGATTTACAAGCAATGGAATTTAAACAAGCCAATGCCAAGGTTGATATCACCACCGCAGGAAGGCGCATCGGCAAAAAGGTTGTCGAACTCGATCGCATTAGTAAATCCTTTGGAGATCGCACTCTGATCAAGGATTTCTCCTATAACTTCACACCCGAAGATCGCATCGGCATTATTGGCTCCAATGGCGCTGGTAAATCCACACTGATGAATATGATCATCGGAAAGTTGCAGCCCGATGCGGGCACTGTAGAAATTGGCACGACGATCCATTTTGGCTATTTCGATCAACATTCTGACGATCTTGCTGAACATGGCAATCAGCGTGTGATTGACTACCTCAAAGATGTCTCTGAACTAGTCAAGACATCGGATGGGAGCGTCATTACCGCTTCGCAAATGTTAGAGCGATTTCTCTTCCCTGGTAATACGCAATATGCGCCGATCAATAAACTTTCTGGTGGCGAAAAGCGGCGCTTATTCCTTCTCAAGGTCTTGATGGCAGCTCCGAACGTCTTGATCCTTGATGAACCGACTAACGACCTTGATGTACAGACTCTCGCTGTATTAGAAGAATATCTCGAAGACTTTAATGGCTGTGTGATTGTAGTATCCCACGATCGCTATTTTCTTGATCGCACGGTTGAAATGGTGTTTTCCTTTGAGCCAGAAGGTGAAGTTCGCTTGTACCCTGGCAATTATTCTATCTATTTGGAATATAAAAAAGACGAAGCGGAGAAAGGCTCTAGTAACGCAAAAGAACAAGCTAATAAAGTTGTTAAAGAACAGAAAACGAGTAATGTTATCCCATCTGTGGCTGAAACTGCTAAACCAAAAACTGAGTCCAAAAAGCCTTCTCAACTTTCTTACAAAGAGAAACGCGAGTATGAAGAACTAGAAGCTAAAATCCCCAAACTAGAGGAAGAAAAGACCCAAACCGAGAAAAAGCTCTATCACAATCCGCCTACTGGTCATACAGAATTGCAGAAACTGTCTGATCGCTTAGCAGAATTAACTGTAGCGATCGATAAATCTACTGAGCGTTGGCTAGAACTTGCCGAGCGTTTATAGTTTTTAAGTAGCTAGGCATAATTAGTGACAGATCAAAACCTGTAAGGGTACGCCCCTATGGGGTGCACCTTACTTTAACTTATAAAAGTATCGTCACACTTTTATAAGTTAAAAGCCAAGTCCTGTAAGGGTTTTAAAAGCACAAAATGGCGTAGCCATTTTGTGTTTTTGTATTACTATGCAATTTATACATTGCTTATATCTAAGAATTGCAGGACATCACTGAATACTCAGTATAAATACTGATTTTCTGTATTTATAAAGCCTGTCACTAAGTGTCTATCCGCTATATTTGTTATATCTTTCGTAAAACGTAAGTAGATGGACATAATTAACTACAAACCCAAATCCGTAGGGTTTGCCTCTGCGGGGGGGTATAGTTCTTTGCGCTCAAACCCAAACCAAGAAAATTTTTGCAAGTATGGCTTTGCAACACTTTCAAGAATTTTCTTGTGGTTTGTTTGATCGGCAATTGCTGCAAGTAATTGATTCTGCACAGGTATTTATGAGAGCCTAAAAATAATCCTTGAAATGGCAACGCCATTTTAGCGATTCCTAAAGCTTTACGAGCAAACAAACAGATAGCTTCACCCAAAAAATAGCCTTGACTAATAATCACCCATCAACCCAAATAGCACCTAATAGCTCAAGGTGGAAGCTGGCTCATTTTGGGATAGAACTTAAAAATCCTCGCTATTGGTTTGAGGTAATTGGCATCGCGATCGCCTATTTTGCATCCTCTTGGATAATTGCTAATACTATCCCTAGACTTTATGGTCCTTCTCCTGTCTGGCCAGGTGCGGGGTTTAATGTGGGGTTACTTTTAGCGTTTGGGAGATCGCGCTGGTTAGGCGTTTTTTTAGGCATCCTATTTTTTAACCTTCATCGAAACTGGTTAACTGTTTTAATTCCAGCATTAGGATCAAGCATTGGTTCCACCATTGGCACATTGATCACCGTTTCACTGATATTAAGATTTACGCGCACAACTTACCCCTTCCATCAAGTTCGCCATGTAGTTATGTTTTCTCTATGTTCCCTATTTAGTGGAACCATCTTCCAGACCATTACGGGCACTGGCATATATATTCTCACTAAACGATATGAGGGGAATTTCCTACAAGATTTTTTCTTGCCATGGTGGATTGGGGATTCGATAGGTGTGTTGATTTTTGCATCTATCGCCTTAACATGGCTGCGATCGCATCGAGACAATACGATCAAATCCTGGCTGAATTGGGAAGTAGTTATTGCGATAAGTAGTTTAATCTTAGTTGCCTATTTCTCCTTTTATCAAAGCCAACCTATAGAATATTTGCTATTACCACCATTGCTCTGGTCAGCTTTTCGTTTTGGGGCAAAAATAACTACCTTGCTGATCATGATTGTTAGCATGACTGCCTCTGTAGCAACGGCATATAAGTTTGGAGTCTTTTATAAAGCTATAGGTCAGGGAGATTCGCTGTTATTACTGCAAATCTTTATGGGTGTAATCGCTTTGACTACAATGATCACTATTGCCATTGTGGAAGAAAACCGTAAAGCAAACTTGAGCTTGCAAAGAGCTAATGCCGATTTAGAGCAAAGGGTGCTTGAGCGTACTAGTGCTCTGCGTCAAAGTGAAGCTAAGGCTCTAGAACTAGCGTCTAAAGCTGAATCTGCTAATCAAGCTAAAAGTGCTTTCATTGCCAATATGAGCCATGAACTGCGATCGCCACTAAATGCAGTACTTGGATTTTCGCAAATGATGATGAGAGCGAAGAATTTAACAGCAGAACATTATGAAAGCGTCAGTATTATTAATCAAAGCGGCGATTACCTATTAACACTTATCAACAACATTCTTGACCTATCAAAAATTGAAGCAGGTAAAACAACTCTAAATTTACAAACTTTTGATCTAGATCATTTGTTAGATGACATCGAAGATATGCTCCAACTAAGCGCATTCAACGCTGGAATTAATCTAATTTTTGAGCGTGATGTCAATGTCCCTAAATATATCTGTACTGATCAAGTCAAGTTGCGCCAAGTCCTGATCAATTTGATTGGCAATGGGATCAAATTTACTAAGAAGGGCTCGGTTTCTGTTTTTGTTACCAATGCTGGTCAGTCTAAAAATATATCGGTTGAAACTTTAGCGGAAACTTTAGAATCTTCATCATCTTCATCAGATGATAAATGCATCCTCAATTTCAGCATTCGCGATACAGGAGAGGGTATTGCCGATGAAGAATTGTCCGAATTATTTATATCCTTTTCTCAAGCTCAAGCAGGACGTGAAAAGCAAGAAGGCACAGGCTTAGGCTTAGCAATTAGCCGCAGGTTTGTGCAGTTGATGGGTGGTGAGATCTCAGTTACTAGTGAACTTGGCAAAGGTTCTACTTTCCAGTTTGAGATTCACGCGCAACTTGGTAAAGAGATTGTTAGTAATCCTAACGAAAAAAGACGAGCATTAGCCATTGCTCCTGAGCAACCCAATTACAAAATCTTAGTTGTGGATGATAAACCCGTTAATTGTCAATTGTTAGTAAAGCTACTAAGACCGATGGGCTTTGAAGTCCAAGAAGCTAACAATGGACAAGAGGCGATCGCCATCTGGGATCAGTGGGAGCCACACTTAATCTGGATGGATATGCGAATGCCAGTCATGGACGGCTATGAAGCGACAAAATACATCAAGTCCACAATTAAAGGCAATGCTACTGCTGTGATCGCTTTAACAGCCAGTGTATTAGAAGAAGAAAAAGCGATCGTGCTCTCAGTAGGTTGCGACGACTTCATCCGCAAACCATTTAAAGAACACATAATTTTTGATACTCTTGCCAAACATTTGGGAGTGAAGTACACTTACGAAAATATTCAGTATAATGAGCAGAAAACTCATTTTCTCTCAGAAATATTCCTAACTCCTGAAAATTTAAAAGTCATGCCAGATAGCTGGATTATGCAATTATATAGATCTTCCCTTGAAGCTGATAAAAATATTGTTATAAACTTAATTGGGGAAATTCCAGAGAACGAAACTTTCTTAGTGCGATCGCTAACTAAGTTGGTACATAATTTCCAATTTGATAAATTAATTGATCTAACGGAGCCTTTACTTTCAAAGTATATTGAATAACGCTTTGCGTTCTGATTAAATCTGCAAAATTAATTCATGAACTATAACCATTCGCTAGAAATAACGGGCAATATCCTTTTAGTAGATGATCTGCCAGAAAATTTACAACTACTAAGTGATTTACTAGTAACACTTGGCTATAGTGTCCGTAGCGTTACTAGTGGTCGAATGGCTCTTAAAACCGCGAAGGTAAAACGACCAGATCTAATTCTTCTAGATATCAAGATGCCAGAGATGGATGGATATCAAGTCTGTCAAGCTCTCAAAGATGATCTAGATTTACGAGATATCCCTGTAATTTTTATTAGCTCTTTAGATGATGTCTTTGATAAAGTAAAAGCTTTTTGGTCTGGAGGGGTTGATTATATTTGCAAACCTTTTCAAAGCGAGGAGGTATTAGTTCGTGTCGAAAATCAGTTAACAATTCAGCGCCAGAAACGGTTATTGCAAGACGAAATCGCTAGGCATAAAGAAACCGAAGAAATGCTGTATCAGTCTAGAGCTTTAGTCACTAGCGTTTTAAATAGTGTGTCTGATGGTATTGCTGCTATGCAGGCAGTTCGCGATCCAATTACTGGAAACATCATGGATTTTCGTTGCTTAATCTTAAATCCGACGATATCAAGAATGTTTGATCGCTGCCGTGAGGATTTAATTGGTAAATTAGTGCTAAGGAGATTTCTCGAAAAATTTAACCGCCAACTGTTTGATCGATTAATGTTGTAGAGACTGGGGTGACTCTAGATGAAGAGCTCTATTATTCTTCAGAACCCGTTGGTTGGTATCATGTCATAGCCATCAAGTTAGGTGATGGCTTTACAATCACGATTAGAGATATTTCTGCTAAGAAACAACGCAACTAAAAATGGGCTGTGCTTCGCACAGCCCATTTTTTAGTTGCCAAACAAAAGCGATCGCATTTGTTTAGCTATGAGATCAGGATGTTCGGCTTTCATTAAGGCGCGAACTACCGCAACACGTTTAGCACCCGCCGCGATCGCAGCTTCTAAATTATGTTCATCAAGTCCACCGATCGCGAACCAAGGAATGTTGATATTCTTAGCAGCATAGTTGACATACTCATGACCAGACGCAGCCTTGTTCGGCTTTGTGGGTGTGGCATGAACAGGACCAACACCGACATAATCAACTTTATTATTTAGCGCAATTTCTAGTTCTTGGGGATTCGTGGTTGACTGCCCAATAATGTATTGCGATGCATCGCCACCATGCGCATTTAAAATTTGGCGCACAGCGGAAACGGGCAGATCTGTCTGACCCACATGGATACCATCAGCTCCCACCGCGATCGCAATATCAACGCGATCATTAATTAGAAATAAAGCATCATATTTATGACAAATTTCACAAAGCTGTTGGGCGATCGCATAGCGAGTTCCATCCTCACCATCCTTTTGACGATACTGCACGATCTGCACACCGCCTTGGAGAGCCGACTCCACAACGGAGACAATATTCTCTACAGGCATCGTCACCAGATATAAACTTGCAGCTTGTAATTTTTGGCGACGGATTTCACCAATATTGGTAACTTCATGGGTCAGTAATTGACTCTCAAGGGTATAGACCTGATAGCGCATTTGTTTCATCGCTTCTCCCATAGTGGGATCAACGACTTTGCTATATTCTTCTAAAACTCTAAGCGCTTCTTGTAAGCGTCCCATATTCGCTCTGAGGACAGCTTGGACATCAGCACGAACAGATTCATTTGCATGGCTCAACCCTGTAGCAGGATCGTCGGGAGTATTGCGAGCGCGACGAAATTCTTCTTTGTGCCATTGAGCGAGTTCTTGGCGCATTTGTTTGCAGCGATCGCACAAGTTCACTTCTTCCAAACCAAACCGACACCATTCTTCAATGGTTCGTAAAGCTTCACGGGCGCGATCGAGGTTAGCATCGAGGATGCGGTAAATGATTTGTTGAGACATATAAACAAAGGGTGCTATGCAAAAGTAGAACGACGCGCTACTTTTGCATTTGGTTAAAATTCAAAGTCAAATGCAGGCTCGGCGCGTAACTTACCTAAACCTAATTCTTTATCGTCGATGAGCTTGATTTCGTAGTAGCCCAAAATATGGTGCGGAGCAGGATTGCCACGCGACGCACCAGTAATGCCCATTGCAATAATTACGCAGATATTACCTTTGGTGTTTTTGGCACGTTGTTTCCACCGTTTGTGGTGTTCACCATTGAGATTGGATTTGTCAAATTCACCGAATAGATGTAAGTCATCATTTCCCATCACCATTAAGCCAAGATGACAAATATTACCAAAGATATCTTCGGCGGGATTGAAACATAAAGACTGGATACCATCAAAACTATTGATTTGTTCGATTAATTCCAGTGCTTTGGGGCGTGAAGTCTGGATCATCAGCCCTGCGAGCCCTTCACCTTTTTTGTTAGGCGCGATCGCAGTGATTGAGTCAGAAAACTGATGATGGATATCAGCATTCCGCAAAAAATCCACTTGTTCCCAAGGGATCGTCATCATATGGATAAGGGCATTATCTGGCCAGAGATCTTCATTGATTAGTGGCGAATCATCATCTTCTTCGTCATCCTCTTCAACTAACTGATGTAACTCATTAGCTAGATCTGGCATGGTTTTAACGACAACCTTAATCGCCTCTTCAACATCGCTATCGAGGCTTGGCGCATAAACTGTGTAAGTGCCAGAGAGCTTACTAAAATTGGAATTCAAGCGCTTACGGTACTGTTCCCAAAAGTTATTGAGCGACTCTAGAGCAACTGTTAATGCGATCGCCTCCTCATCATAGAGATAGGGTCTACCGCCTTCTAAGGGATGCAAAGCACCATAGATCGGTTTCATCGGTGTAGTTGCCGCAGGCAAAGCCCTAACCTTACCTCGGAATGGAAATGGGGGGAAGTCATCTTCCATTTCCAGCTCAGGCGTTTCAAAAAGATTAAACAGACAGTCTTGATGTAAAAAAGTCTCTTCGATCTCATCTTCAGAGTTGCCTGCAACAATACGCTGTCGAAATTTTACCAACGACTCTTCAGATCGATAAAAAATGACACCCTGTTCTAACCCCATCTTGCCCATAACGATCGCATAAAGAGTGTCGAGATCCCAATGATCAAGCTTGATTGAAATTACTTGGTGATCCCACAGTATATTCCAAGGTGCATTTTGCCATAGCTGCTCAGACTGTTTATGTAAAGCCGCCGCAAACCTCTCAGGCACAACTGGCGGATTTGCCGTAAAGCTTTCCAAAATATGCGAGAAGATCTCATCAATCAATGGCAAGCGCTCGACATATTCAACAGATATTCCTAAATCCTGAAGCACACCGCGCAAATAAAACTGGAGCTCGCGATCGCATACTAAAATCTTCTGGGGCAAGGATGGCTGGGCAGGACTTTGGGGATGTTCAATTGCTTGCAACAAAGCACGAACAAAGGCTTCTTGCCCCACAGCCGATTCAACTACGTCCATAGAACGAACCATTCCCATTGAACCATCTACCCACAAAATGCAATGGGGTTTAGACTCTTCATCATGACCATGAAGAGGGATAATATTAGAAGAGTCTTGCGGCTGGCGGATCTTAGCGGGTAAAGCCCGACGATCACCTTCCCAAACCGCAGATGACTGCTTGAGTTTTTTAAGGCGACGAAGAGTAGATCTGTTTAGCGTAGTCATCGAAAATTTTCTCTAGATTTGCCACTCCTCAGGAAATTTATCAGAGTGCATTGATCGATTTAACTACGATATGGTTAGAAATTGCTAGGTTTGGTCAGAAATTATATCAATCTCTAGTTAGAACTTAGCCTAAAGAGATTTAATCCTCTCGATTTTCTAGGTTTTAGCGATACAATAAAAATCAATAAATTTTTTAAAAGCATTGCTTCGCAACACTTTTAAAAAATCTATCGTATCCCTTTTGCTTGCAAAAGGTTGTAAAAAATAACTCTAACTATATTTCTGCATTTTTATGGACGAGCTAAAACCGATTCTCAATGAGTTCTTAGGGCAACCCGTTGCATTTTTTGGTGGACTCGTTTCGGGCTTTCTCAAGCTCGATCTCCAACAAGATCCTTTAAAGGGTTGGCTAGAAAAGCAAGGAGCAACGCCGACCACGGTCGCTTCTAGTAGCAATAATGGCAAAAATGACGGACCACAATCTATTTCGATTGACTAAATAAAATCTTAATTAAGTAGCTAGGCATAATTAATTACAAAGCAAAGCCCGTAAAGTTTCGCCCCTGCGGGGCGAAACTTTACGGGCTTTAGTGGTTTATTTTGTACAAGTACTTAATCAAGAAAATAGAGGAGGTGCAAAGCACTTCCTCTATTTTCTTGATTGCCACAATATTAGACAATAGGAATAGCCCAAGCGCTACCCCTATTGTTTATGAGATACAGCTTATGTGGTTTCCCTATCTCTTGCTTGCGATCGCCTATCTTTTAGGATCATTCCCTACAGGTTATTTAGTGGGACGTATTGTGGGTATTGATATTCGCGAGCTTGGTTCAGGCTCGACAGGAGCAACGAATGTATGGCGCAATGTCGGCAAGTTTGCAGGAATTAGTGTATTTGTGACCGATTTTGCTAAGGGCGCGATCGCAATTTACATGATGCAATCAGCGAATTACTTACAAGTTCTCTTGGCTTCAACTTTTAGATATTCTCAACCGCCAATTACCGATAATTTATCGCTGTTCGTAATTGGGGCAGGGATGCTTGCCCTAATTGGTCACAGCCGACCAGTTTGGTTGGGGTTTAAGGGCGGTAAGTCAGTGGCGACAGGGGTAGGTATTTTGTTTATGTTGAATTGGATTGTCGCGATCGCGGCTTTTAGCGTTTGGCTAGCGACAATGGCAATTTGGCGAATAGTATCGATTAGCTCGATTGCGGCAGCCGCTGCTGCCCCAGTTTTGATGTGGACATTGCAAGGGAATATTGTTTATTCAAGCTTTGTAACTGTCGGCTGCATTTTTGTAATCTGGTTACACCGCTCTAATATCGAGCGTATTCTCAACGGCACGGAGTTTAGCTTTAAGTCTGACTCAAATGCATAAACCAAGAAGCTGTAGCAGCACAACTGCCAGCTTTATGTTGAGCTTCAGCAGTGTAAAGTGTCGGCGCTTCGCGCCGACACTTTTCCTTTGGGGTTTATGTCCTAAGCAAAACTTACATTGCTATAGTAAAAAAACTAAAACAGGCAAATGGTACTGAGTTTAACGGGACAAATCTTCTCGGTAATTGGATTGCCGCTTAGCCACAGCGCAGTCAATTTAGTCAAGGTTGCCAATGGCTTAACATCACTAATTTGATTGTTGCCAAGACCGAGTCTCTCCAAATTAATCAAATCTTTTAATGGCTTAACATCACTAATTTGATTGGCGTAAAGCGCGAGATCTGTCAAATTAGTTAAACCGACAAGAGGCTTAATATCATTGATTTGATTATTGTATAGATAGAGTTCTATCAAATTAGTCAAACCTGCTAGAGGCTTAATATCGATGATTTGATTGTTGTTGAGCAAAAGATCTGTCAAGTTTCTCAAACCCTTTAATGGCTTAATATCTCTGATCTGATTGTCTCCAAGATAGAGAACGATCAGTTTAGTCAAGCCTGCTAGAGGTTTTATATCGCTGACTTTATTGCGAGCAAGACTGAGTTTAGTCAAGTTCGTTAAGCCCTCTAGTGGTCTAATATCAGTAATTTCATTGATACTAAGATAGAGTTTAGTCAAGTTCGTTAAGCCCTCTAGTGGTCTAATATCAGTAATTTCATTGATACTAAGATAGAGTTCAGTCAAATTAGTTAAACCTGCTAAAGGCTTAATGTCACTGATTTGATTGTATTCAAGATAAAGTACTGAAGATGGTCTGTTAAGCTTTGCCTCAGCTAACTTACAGTCTTGTGTGTCGGCTTTCTTTAGTAACACTTCAATTGTCTTTTTAGTTTCATTAGGAAGAGCATTCTTTTGCAGACACCATTGTTCAAAGCTTTTATTTTTGCGTAAGGATGCTTCTGTTGGTGATGGCAGAGAAGATAGGAGAATGGAAGTAGCAATCAGAACATTAAAAGCTAAAAAGTTTTTCATAAGAGTTATATTTTTTAGGATTGTATCGCTTTCTCAGAAGTGTATCTGTGATCATCTTACTTTTCCCGTTAAGTATGAATTTGAGCAAGAAGCCAACCTTGGCAAAGTTCACGTAAATTAGACCAGCCACGCCAGAGGATTTGAATACCAATGGGAGATTTACGACGATTTTCAAGATAACCGCCAAGGAAAGCAATGGATTCGATAGCCCAAGCAACAGTTAAAACAGGAGGAGATTTAGGGAATCTAGCTTTTAAGACCTCACCTTACGCAGATAGAAAATCCAGAGATTTGATTTAGATAAAAGAGTCTGAGAATGTATACTGAAACAAAGTTTGAACGTAATTGCTTCATCGAAACTAAACCAAGAGTAGCACATA
>JBIKYZ010000408.1:0-3606 GCA_044354985.1 Pseudanabaena sp.
CTAGCTTCATGGCACAGCCCTGTCCCGAACTAGGAAAACTGGAAATGTGCATCCCTGAACTGCCACAAGGCGAATATGTCGGATTCCGCTATCCCATCCGCGATCGCAACGACTTGCAGATTTGGACTAACAAACACATCAAAGGACTCAACCAACAGGGAACGATTTATGTCAACCCAGACGAAGCGCGTGACTACTGTGGTATGGACTTTGATGGTGATACCTTCTGCGTCAAATCAGTCAAGAAACTACCTGAAATCGCCAAAGAAATCCGTCAACACCACATCAAGCCAACCACCTATAAACCCGACAAAGTAGCAGTGCAAGGCACATTAGCCGAAGTTGCCCTAAGATCCACTGAAAACCAAATTGGACTGATCACCTATTACCTAGCCACCGCATGGGCGACAGGGCATCATCAGTACATTGCAGGCTTAGCCCAAGAAGTCCAAGTCGCCGTAGATCGGCTCAAATCCGACCTCAGCCATGACCAAGCCTTTCTAGATGAAGTCGGCAAAAGCTTACCGAAACTGGATTGGCTGATCGATCGCAAGAAGCAAGGCGTATATGGCAGCTACTACGACTCCAAACAGAGATGTAAAATGCCCGCACGAACCTTGGTAGCCAATGGAGAATACAGCGATCCGATATCATTCCTAATTCAATCCGTGAATGCAATCTGGCAACCCGTAGATTTGCACGAACGTACCCTTCTCGAATTCCGCGAACTATTTGTCAAACCAAGCGAGATTCTCTACAAAAGAGCGATCGCCCGCCGCGATGAATATACCAGCAAGATTAGGGAAGCGATGAAACTATCAAGCGATCGGGAATCACGCAAGAAAATCCTCCGCGCCGCCGTGGAATGGGCAAAAGGCTTAGGCGAGAAACTACGGGAGAAAAGCGAGAAAACCGCCCAAACCTGTAGTGCCGCCATGTGGCAAGCCAGTCACAACGGCGATCATGGCACTGCAAGTGTTGTCTTCAATATGTTCCTACCCGAAGTATGCGATCGCCTCCATGACAACCAACTGATGCGACTGCAAGTAGTTGGAGCGCAGTATGGAGAACTAGCATCAACCAAATGGACAGGAAATGGAGAACACGCCTGTATTTCCATTGTTGTATCTCAACGTGAGCAGGATGGCAGATATCAAATTGAAGTCGTGCGAAATAGCAGGAAAAAGCCATATTTACTGGGATTGGTTGCTAAGGACTCTGCGAAAGTCATCGTTGGGGAATATATGGCATCCCTGACTACGCAGCAAAAGACCATAGTTTGCGAACTGGTCGCAGCCTAGAAACTAGGGAGGATAAAGCGATCGCTTTATTCTCCTAAAAAAAGTAACCGTAAAAAAGTTGCCATAAGTTACATATTTTGATAGGGTAAAAGCCCATGAAAACCGACACTTTATTCTACCAATTATTTCAATCTTTCCATTCGCTACTCTTTGAGCTAATCGAACGCCCGATTACAGAAGCAGAAGGGTATCAATTCAGTTCAGTGGAGGTGAAAGAAAAAGCATTTCGATTTGACGGAATTTTTATCCCTGCAACAAATGATAAACCATTCTTTTTGATTGAAGTCCAGTTTCAGCCTAAAGAAGACTTTTATTGGGAGTTTCCATCAGAAATATTTCTGTATCTTAACCAATATCGCCCCAAGCAGGAATGGCAAGCGGTAGCCATATTTGCAAGGCGGAGTTTTGAGCCAGAGATTCCTAATCACGTTCGAGAGATCATCGCATCTAATCGGATTGTGCGGGTGTATCTAGACGACTGGTTAGATCGGGAAACAGACTCTTTTGCGATCGCGATTATTCAGCTAATCTTGTCCAGTGAAAGTCAAGCCGTAACTATGGCAAGACGATTAGGCGAGAAAATTGAGCAGGAAAATGATCCCGAAATTCAAGAGCAGGTATTAGAATTAATAGAGACGGTGTTGGTGTATAAATTCCCGAAACTGAGTCGGCAGGAGATTGAGACAATGTTTACATACAGCGATTTAAAGCAGACCCGTGTATATCAAGAGGCAAGAGAAGAAGGAGAGCTACGAGGCGAGAAGCGCGGACTGGTAAAGGGACAAGCTACGATGCTACTGCGGCTGCTCAATCGTAAGTTTGGACAGATTAGCCCAAGTTTGCGGGGCAAGGTAAATAAACTATCGGCAAAACAACTAGAAAATCTAGCCGAAACATTATTTGACTTAGAGACGATCGCCGACCTAAGTGATTGGCTAAAAACTCAAGGTAAAGCTAAATAGAGGATTTTTGAACCAATACTAAAAAAGGCAAGACAGCTAAAGTCTTGTCTTTTTTTTGCCTATGGCTAGCGCCAGTTCTCAAGAACAAACGCATAATAACTGAAAGTTTGCCAAAAGCACAAAATTCTATGTTTGAAATTACCCAAGAAATTGAAGAACATTTTGACAGTTCTCTACGAATAAAAGCAGAAGCAACAGTAGAGGCGATCGCTCTATCGAAATCCATCCAGATTGGCGAACCTGACCAGCAAATAGAACTAGCCAAAGCATCGGGGTGGGGAACCCTCACCGATATCTGGGTGGGAGCGAACCACCAAGGAAACACATGGCAATACCGATGCTATGAAAAACTTTGCCAACTGCTCACAACCGCCGAAATCCAAGCCGCCAAATCAGCCACTGCCACCGCCTACCAAACCAGCTTTGAAGTCATCCGCGCCATGTGGGACTTACTCGCCGCGATCGGATTTACAGGTGGATCGATCCTTGAACCTGCTTGCAACACCCTATCCTTTATGGGTTGCCAGCCTCAGAATATGAGAATCAAATCGCAATGGGTAGGCGTAGAGCTAGATCCTACCTTTGCCCAAATCGCAAGATTGCTATACCCCGAAGCCCAGATTTATGCTCAAGGTTTTGAGAAAGTCAGCCTATCAGATAGCAGCTTTGACCTAGCGATCGGCAATGTCCCCTTTGGCAACTACAAGCTGTTTGATTCCCGATATGCCCACCTAAATCTGAGCGTGCATAACTATTTTTTCGCTAAATGTACCGATTTAGTGCGCGAGAATGGTTTGCTGTGTCTGATTTCCAGTTGTTTTACACTTGACTCGCTTGGCACAAGTTTTAGGAGACATCTAGCCGAAAAGTTAGAATTAGTCACCGCAATACGGTTGCCCGATATCGCCTTTAAACGATTCTCCAATACGGCGGTTGTGGCAGATATTCTGCTTTTCCGTAAATTAACAGAAGCGGAACGAAAGTTAACAACTGCAAAGGATTACAAATATCCTAGTTGGGTCAAGACATCCCCATCAGGTAAGCATACCGTTAACCAAGAGCCAATCATGATTAATCAATGGTTCAAGGAACCAGAAGTAGCCTAGCGGCGATTCGACAGAAAAATTACCACACCAACAACAAGCGTCTCAACCCAATCAAGGGAAGGGGCGCTTTTTTTATTGAGGAAAAGTGCAATGAGTCCAAAGAAAATAAAATTTCGCAATATTCTCGGCGAACTTAGCGTCGCCAAACTATATGGCGGAGAGCATTTAGGCGTAACTGCCCCAGCCAACTTTGACCTACGCAAGGAGATTAGCAAGATCGGTAAAGCGATCGGCAAA
>JBIKYZ010000160.1:0-11929 GCA_044354985.1 Pseudanabaena sp.
ACAATTATTGGCATAATGGGTTTAGGGATAATGATTTGTTTTCGGTTGAAAGTTGAAACTCTCATTATCCCTTTTCGCTTAATCCCGCTCTTTCTTTGCTTCAATCTTGTCCAAAGTCCAATATATTATCGATCAATTTCGAGCTTGGCATCAACTAGCTCTCAATTTATCAGGATTGGGGGAGAATATGCCATTCCTTGTCGGTACAGCTCTAAACGAGTTTGAGCTACTCCCCACCTTTTTGGCAGAAAAGAATGGAATTCCAATTTACTATACTTGCACTGCAAAAGGGATATCACACTATTTCTTTTATGACTACAAGACTGCGATCGCAACCTTTGATCAAGCCACACCTTTTTCGCGATCTATTGTGAGTGCGTTCGGAGGTTCCCAGCACAATTTTTATCAATCCCTTGCTTGTTTGGGCTTGTGTAGACATTTGCCACGAGCTTCCCGTTACATTTATCTCAAGAAAGTTGCTAAAAACCAGAAAAAGATGCAACTCTGGGCGAAACATTGCCCAATGAATTTCCAACATAAATACGATTTGGTGGAAGCAGAAAGATATGCTTTACGGGGACAGCAATCACAGGCGATGGAGTATTACGATCGCGCTATCAAAGGAGCCAGAGAAAATGAATATATTCAAGAAGAGGCTCTAGCCAACGAACTGGCTGGCAAGTTCCATCTCCACAAGCATAGAGACAAAGTCGCTCAAGCTTATTTCGCAGATGCGATCTCTTGCTATGAGAGTTGGGGAGCTACTACCAAAGTACAGCACTTGCAAGAGACTTATTTACAATTTACAAGTCGCAAGTTCGATCCTCGCAAAGATACACTTACACTCTCCTCCGATCTGAGCCAATCATCCACGTTTAGGAATGGACATACAGGGCTTGATTTAGCATCCGTTATTAAAACCTTCCAAATACTTTCCGATGAAATCGACTTGAAAAAGCTACTAGCTAAACTAATGAAGCTTTTGATCGAAAATGCTGGCGCTGAAGTTGGTTATCTAATCCTTGAAAGTGAAAGTGGGCTCAAGATTGAGGCTATAGGAAATGCTGGAAGCGACCAGATCGAAGTACTAGGTTCCCGTTCGATGGAAAAATTACTCCCTGTCTCGATCATCAATTTTGTTGCCCGTACTTTAGAGAGTGTTGTGCTTGGTAATGCTACCCAAGAAGGAAAGTTTACGGGCGATGCTTATATTAGATCTCATCAACCCAAATCTCTGTTGTGTATGCCTTTAATCAATCAAGGTGTTCTCGCGGGTATTCTCTATCTAGAAAATGATCTTGTCTCTGATGCTTTTACGACTGATCGCCTTGAAGTCCTTTCTTTGCTCTCTAGTCAAGCGGCGATCGCTATCAATAATGCTCGTCTATACTCTAATCTCAAACGGTTTAATGAAAATTTAGAGCTGCTTGTTGGCGATCGCACTCAAGAGTTGTCTCAAGCTCTCTCTAATCTCCAATCTGCTCAAACTGAGTTAGTTAAATCTGAAAAAATGGCGGCTTTGGGTGGGCTGGTCGCTGGGATTGCTCATGAAATTAATACTCCTATTGGAATTGGGGTTACTGCTGCTTCTTTAATTACTGATAAGATTCAAGAGCTTTCTGATTCCCTTCAAAAGGGCTTGCTTAAGCGTTCTGATCTTGATAAGTTCTTGGATACTTTAAAGCAAAGTAGTTTGATTGTTCTGGCTAATTTAAATCGCGCTGCTGAGCTCATTCAGAGTTTTAAGCAGGTGGCTGTTGATCAGTCTAGTGAGGAACGAAGGGCGTTTGATTTGAAGACTTATCTTGAGGAGGTTTTGCTCAATCTTCAGCCTAAGCTTAAACGTACTAAGATTAATGTCCTTATTGATTGCCCTGATAATATTATCCTTGATAGTTTTCCTGGTTTGATTTCCCAGATTGCTACTAATTTAGTTATGAATTCTTTGCTCCATGCTTATGATGCTGGTGATAATGGTACGATTTGCTTCTGCGTCACTCAATATTCTGATTCTCTGAGTCTTCAATATAGTGATGATGGCAAAGGTATTCCTTCTGATAATATCGACAAGATCTTTGATCCCTTTTATACCACTAAACGTGGTCAGGGTGGCAGTGGCTTAGGTTTGCATATTGTCTATAATCTCGTTACTCAAAAGTTACAAGGTACTATTACTTGTGAGAGTCAAGTCGGCGTGGGTACTAAATTTATGATGCAAATTCCTCTATGATTGTATCTATAAACTTTTACAGTAGTTACCGATCAAATGAACCACAAGAAAAAATTTAAAAGTGCTGCGAAGTAACACTTTTAAATTTTTTCTTGGTTTAGGTTTAAGTGCAAAGCGCTATAAGTGTAGTATATTCACGCCAATCCAAATTTCCCATGGTTGATGATGAGCTGATGGTTGATGACATGATGGCATTTGCTGATGAAGATGACATTAGTCAGGTTTCATCACAGAGTCAAGAGTCATGGAAAGTCCTGATCGTTGATGATGAAGTAGAGATTCATAACATCACACGACTTGCCTTGGAAGATTTTAGCTTCGACAATAAGAGGCTAAACTTTCTAAGTGCTTATTCAGGTGTAGAGGCTCGTCAGATTATGGCGGACAATCCTGATATTGTGGTGATTTTGGATGACATGATGGCATTTGCTGATGAAGATGACATTAGTCAGGTTTCATCACAGAGTCAAGAGTCATGGAAAGTCCTGATCGTTGATGATGAAGTAGAGATTCATAACATCACACGACTTGCCTTGGAAGATTTTAGCTTCGACAATAAGAGGCTAAACTTTCTAAGTGCTTATTCAGGTGTAGAGGCTCGTCAGATTATGGCGGACAATCCTGATATTGTGGTGATTTTGTTGGATGTGATTATGGAATCTGATGATGCAGGTTTAATCACAGCCAAGTATATCCGCGAAACATTACAAAATCGAGCGGTACGGATTATTTTGCGCACAGGGCAACCAGGGCAAGTACCCGAACGACAAGCGATCGTCGATTATGATATCGATGATTACAAGACTAAAACAGAATTTACTTCACAAAAGCTATTTACCACAATTATTACGGCTCTGCGATCGTTCAAGGCTTATAAATCATTAGAGTTTTTAAATCTCAATCTAAAACAGGCAAATATAGAACTCATTCGAGTTACTAAGCTAAAAGATGAGTTTCTATCCAATATGAGCCACGAGTTGCGCACACCACTTAACGGCATCCTCGGAATGGCTGAATGTTTGCAAGAAGAGATTTTTGGGGAAATTAATCCGAGCCAAAAGGATGCGATCGCAACAATACAAAACAGCGGTAATCATTTACTAGAATTGATTCAAGACATGTTAGATGTCTCTAAAATCATGGCAGGAATGCTAAAGATAGACATCAAAACTATATCAATTGCTGATTTGTGCAACTCTAGTCTGGAACTTACAAAACAACAAGCTCTCAAAAAACAAATTCAACTAACGACAAGTGTATTCTCCAATACTGAAGTCATTGCAGTTGATCCGCGTCGTATTAGACAAGTATTAGTTAATTTACTTGATAATGCAGTTAAATTTACTCCTTCGGGAGGCAAGGTAGATCTTGATGTCAGAATAGTAAATGATCTTTCTAGGGAGCTAACTTTCACTCACTCTGTAGCAAATAGTTGTTGGATTAAGTTTTCAATTACTGATACAGGTATTGGTATTAGTCCTAGCGATCGCGACAAGCTCTTTCAACCATTTATTCAGATTGATAGTGGACTCAACCGCAAGTACGAAGGCTCAGGGTTAGGATTGGTAATTGTAAAGCAAATCGTGGAACTCCATGGTGGTTATGTCGATGTCAGCAGCCAGATTGATCAGGGAAGTTGCTTTACTGTGTACTTACCCTACGAAGATAGCAAGACTCCCGATACTTCAAGTAATGATAGAGATTTGTAATCAACTCTGAACTAATAAACTTTTTAAAAGTTTTACAAAGAAACACTTTTATAGAAATTGCCGAGCAAACGAGCCATAAGAAAAATTTTGAAAGAGTTGCTTCGCCTTTTTCCCAAAAAAATTACAAGGCACATTACCTGTGAGCGTCAAATCGGCATCAGCACTAAATTTATTATGCAAATTCGGCTCTACTTGTAGCAACCTTTAAGAGTTAGATGTATTCTAGTAAGAATTCATAAGTAAGAGCGTGTTTGATAAGTTTCCAAGCTAGCATAAGTTTCTGCTTTTATTCCCCTTAATCCCCCCTTGCTAAGGTTTCCGTGTGCACATAGGTCGGGTTTTCCCCCTTTAACTCCCCCTTGCTAAGGAAGAAGATCAAAAATCTTGTTTCCTCCCCTTTGCAAGGCGAGAGCTAGGGTGGGGTAATTTCCTTGATTTTATAGACAAACTGAGATGTGTGTAACATGGTAGCCCTTTGCAAGAGGGGGAGTTAGAGGTGGGAACACTTCTCAAACACGCTTCTACAGCGCTTTGCGCTCAAACCCAAACCAAGATAAATTTTGAAAGCGTTGCGAAGCAACGCTTTCAAAATTTATCTTATGGCTCGTTTGATCTGCAATTGCTGTAATACCAAAACACAAAATGGCGTAGCCATTTTATGTTTTTAAAACCCTTACAGGGTTTGGTTATTAATTCTCAGAAGTATTGTCACACTTTTGGGAATTGGTATAAGAAGCCATAAGACAAGTAAGAAGTCATAAAAATGATTGCAATGATTGATGATAATCTATTATTCACAGATGAAATAGAATTTGCTGATGAAATTGCTCAAGCTTCATCAGTAGACTCCCCACAGAATCTTGAGCCTTGGAAGATTCTGATCGTCGATGATGAAGTAGAGATTCATAACATCACCCGTCTTTCTTTAGGCGATTTTACTTATGACAACAAAAAATTACAGTTCCTAAGTGCCTATTCGGGTAAAGAAGCACGTCAGGTAATGATTGACAATCCTGATGTGGCAGTTACTTTACTTGATGTAATAATGGAATCTGATGATGCTGGTTTGATTACAGCAAAGTATATTCGAGAAATACTGCAAAATCGAGCAATTCGGATCATTTTGCGAACTGGACAGCCAGGGCAAGTGCCTGAACGTCAAGTGATCCTCGATTATGATATTGACGATTATAAAACCAAAACAGAATTTACTTCGCAAAAGTTGTTCACCACGATTATTACAGCTCTGCGCTCATATAAAGCTTATACAGAATTAGCCTCAATCAATAATGAATTAGAATATCGAGTAGAAGAAAGAACCCTCAAATTACAGAATGAAATTGACAGGCGGAAAGAAGCAGAAGATATTCTTTATGGTGTTTTGAATAGTTCGCTTGATGGTATTGTCGCTCTAAAAGCGGTTCGAGAATCGACAGGATATATTCAAGACTTCCGTTGCCTAATGATCAATCCCATAATTATCAAAGCCTTTGGGAAAAGCCGTGAAGATTTGATCGGCAAACTGGTTCCCAAAGAATTATTTACTCTTCTCGAACCAAACCTTTTTGATCACTTTGTTACTATTGTTGAGTCAGGGAAACCTCTAGAAAGCGATTTTTATTATCAATGGGGAAAGTCTTGCTGGTATCAGTTTGCTGTCGTCAAGTTAGAAGATGGTTTGGCGATTACAGTTCGAGATATTACTACTCGAAAACAGACCGAACTAGCGCTAAAAGATGCCAATCAGAAACTTGAAGTCTTAGTGAATTTGGATGGTTTAACCAAAGTTGCTAATCGTCGTTGCTTTGATGCAAGACTAAATGAAGAATGGAAACGTCTAGCCAGAGACGAGCAATTACTTTCGATAATTCTCTTCGATCTTGATTTTTTCAAGTTCTATAATGATTTCTATGGACATCTAGCTGGAGATGATTGTCTAACACAAATTGCACAGACTATTCATCAAACAGTTGATCGTGCTGGCGACCTAGTAGCTCGCTATGGTGGCGAAGAATTTGTAGTACTCTTACCTAATACTGATTTAGATGGAGCGATCTCTGTTGCCGAAAGAATACAGCAGGCGGTTCAAGATTTAGCAATTCCCCATCAACAGTCTAAAGTGAAGTCAACTGTCACAATCAGTCTAGGTATTGCCTCAATTTTACCCACCATTGAAGTTCGACCAAATACATTAATTGATCAAGCTGATCAAGCGTTATATAGAGCCAAACAGCAAGGACGCGATCGCTTTCACCTTTGATCAATTCTTATTCACCACTTGCTTAAAATACTGATAAGGAAAAAAGTTACGGCTATGCATAAAAATTTGGACAAAATCGCCTTAATCGCTTTCTTGTTTTGCGTACCTGTGCAAGTCGCCCTTAGCGATCGCAGTTTCGCGCAAGCAACCATAGACCGAAAAACCCAAGCAACACAGCTACTAGAGCAAGGAACTCAGCTATATATCAATAAGAAATATCCTGAAGCGATCGCGGTTTGGCAAAAGTCTTTAGAAATATTTCGAGCGTTAAAAAGCCCCATTGATGAAGCAAAATTGTTGGGTAACTTAGGGCTAGCTCATAACTATATGGGCAAGTACCAACAAGCGATCGTCTTCCATGAGCAATCTTTGGCAATAAGAATCCAAATCAATGATCGCCAAGGACAAAGTAACTCCTATAACAATTTAGGGCTAGCTCATGCATCTCTTGGACAATACGATAAAGGAATTGATCTTTACAAACAAGCTCTAGCCCTTCGGCAGCAAATTGGCGATCGCGCGAACGAGCGCACAACTTTGGGCGGCTTAATTGCTATCTATCAAGTCTTAAGAAAATATCAAGAAAATATCCCCCTATATCAAAGGGTGATTACTGTTTCTCAAGAATTAAAAGATCGCCAAGGTGAAGCCAATGCCATATCAAATCTAGGGATTACATACTATTCATTACAGCAATTTCAACGGGCGATTGATTTCTATAAACAGTCTTTAGTGATTTTCAAAGAAATTAAAGATCAACTTGGAGAAAGCAGTGCCATTATCAATATGGCTGTAGCTTATAGAAATTTAGGGCAATATCAGCCTGCAATCACCGCTCTGCAAGAAGGGCTGGCGATCTCAAAACAAATAGGAAATCTATACAATCAAGCTTCAGCTTTGACTAGTTTAGGTAACACTTATTTCAATTTGGGACAATATCAGAAAGCAATAGATACCTTTGAACAGGATGTAGCGATTAGAAAACAACTTGGCGATCGCAACGGCGAAGGAGTCACTCTAAATAATATGGGTACAGCCTACTATTCCCTAGGGCAATACCAGAAATCCATTAATTTTTTTGAGCAAGCTTTAGCGATCGCCAAGCAATTTAAAAACCTTCTAGCTGAAGGTGATGCATTGGGTAATTTGGGGCTTACCTACGACGCATTAGGACAATATCAACAATCTTTGGAATTCCATCAACGCGCAGTAGAAATTTCCCAGCAAATTGGCGATTTCCGAGGTGTCGGGAATTCTCTAACGAATATTGGTTTGGTCTATAACAATCTTGGTCAATACCAAAAAGCCATAGAAGCCCATCAACAGGCTCTTACCATCGCCAAGAAAATAGGTGATCGCCGAAGCGAAGGTGGCACATTAGGTAATTTGGGCAAAGCCTATACCAGCTTAGGTCAATATCAAAAAGCAATTGACTTCACTGA
The DNA here is from genome assembly GCA_044354985.1 of Pseudanabaena sp. Taxonomy (GTDB): domain Bacteria; phylum Cyanobacteriota; class Cyanobacteriia; order Pseudanabaenales; family Pseudanabaenaceae; genus Pseudanabaena. Next base: position 7,642 of record JBIKYZ010000160.1, read on the forward strand.
AAAATCTTTGAGCATTGCTAAAGAAATTGGCGATCGCAATAGTGAAGGTTCACTATTAGGCAATCTTGGCGGCAACTATTACTATCTGGGTCAATATCACAAAACAATTAACTTCTATCAGCAGTCCTTGGCTGTCTTAAAACAAATCGGCGATCGTAACAGCGAAGCAAATGTACTAGGCAACTTGGGGTTGGTATATATCAATTTAGGTCAATATCAAAGAGCGATCGACTTTCTTCAGCCTGCCTTAGCAATTTTGAAAAATATTGGCGATCGTAATGGTGAAGGAACTACTTTTAGTAATCTCGGTTTAGCCTATCGAAGTTTAGGACAGTATCAAAAAGCTGCTGACTTCTATCAGCAATCTCTAAAAATCGCCCAACAAATTGGCAATCGTGAAGGAGAAGGAGTTGCAACCAACAATTTGGGACTGATATACAACGATATTGGTCAGCATCAAGAAAGCATCAGCTTCTTTGAAAAAGCCTTGAGCCTTGCCAAACAAATTGGCAATCAAAAAGAAGTAGGCAATTCCCTTAATTTTTTAGGAGTTGCTTACAGCAATGTCAAACAACCTCAAAAAGCTCTTGATTCTTATCAACAAGCCTTGGCACTCTCTCAAAAAATCGGTAATCGTGAAGTAGAGAGAGGAATTCTCAATAACATAGGCTCTTTACTGAGACAACAGAATCAAGTTGAATCCGCGATTATTTTCTACAAACAATCAGTCAATGTCACTGAATCCATCCGTAAAGATATTAGAGGACTGAGCAAGGATGAACAAAATACATATACATTGACCGTAGATATTACCTATCGCCATCTTGTCGATTTACTGCTACAGCAAGGGCGTGTAATGGAAGCATTGCAAGTTATTGATTTACTTAAGATTCAGGAGTTGGAAGACTATCTTAAGAATGTGAAAGGGAATGAGCGCACAGCTGAAGGGGTGAGACTTTTAGCTCCAGAAAAAGCTGTGATTAGTCAGTTGTCAACTAGCAACCTTGAGAAAATCGCTGAAATTAATCGCCTACTTTCCAGTCAACTTCAAAAACTCCCGCAGTCAGAGATTAATAAGGCTCCTGACCATCTCCAAAAGCTTCCCCAAGGAGTTGTTTTAATCTATCCGTTGATTTTTAGCGATCACCTAGAATTAATTTTGTTTTCGGCTAACAGCTTTCCCATCAACCGAACTGTTAAAGTCTCTAGAGCTAGACTATTGGAGCTAATCGCTGAGTTCAAAGCTGGATTACTAGACGCAGGGTCTGAAGACTTTCGAGAACCTGCTCAAGAACTATATAATTTGATGATTAAACCCATTGAAAAAGACCTTATCCAAGCGAAAACGCAAACAATCCTCTATGCGCCCGATGGACAATTGCGTTATGTCCCCCTTGCGGCTTTCTATGATGGGAAACAATGGCTAATTGAGAAATATCGTATGAGCAATCTAATTTCCTATAGCCTCAGTGATTTTGTGGCTAAGCCAAAAGCCTCGCCAAGTATTCTCGCTGGCGCTTTTGGCGGCAAAGGCGGTGAGCGAAAGTTCGGTCAGACAGCATTGCCAGCCACGCTTAAAGAAGTGGCTGCGATCGCCAATTCTTTCCAAAACTCAACTACACTTGAAGAGGAGCAGTTTAGTCGTCAAGCTATTGAATCCCAATTCAAAAATTATAATGTTCTCCATCTTGCTACCCATGCAGAATTTAATATTGGTGCACCTGAGAAATCATTTATTATTTTTGGCAATGGAGACAGAATTAGTTTAAATGAAATTACGGATTGGCAAATTCCTAATGTAGAGCTAATTGTACTGAGTGCTTGTCAGACTGGTACTGGCACGCTAGAAAATGGTGTAGAAATCTTAGGTTTTGGCTATCAAGTCCAGAAAGCAGGAGCAAAAAATGCGATCGCTTCTCTCTGGAAGGTCGATGATGCTGGGACACAGGCGCTCATGGCGGCTTTTTATAAAGAGTTGCAGACAGGAGATATCAATGTTACTGAAGCTTTACGCAGAGCGCAGGTTTCGCTAATTCGCTCTAAGGAGTTTAATCATCCAAATTATTGGTCAGCATTTTTTGCGATCGGTAACGGATTGTAGCTAGTATTTTGCTACAAGCGATCGCAATTCGCTAATATAAGCTGATGCGTACTGACACGATCTTCTTTCAGCTATTTCAAACCTTTGATAGTTTGTTGTTTGAATTGGTGGGATTACCACCCGAAACAGCATCAGGATATCACTTTACTTCTGTAGAAATCAAGGAGAAAGCCTTTCGCTTTGATGGTATTTTCATGCCTGAAGCGTTGGATAAAAACATCTGGTTTGTGGAGGTACAATTTCAAAAACGCGCCGAATTTTATTGGGAATTTGTTGGAGAAATATTTCTATATCTGAGTCAGTACAAGCCAGAGCATGATTGGCAAGCCGTCGCTATTTTTGCAAAGCGGAGTATTGAGCCAGAAATTCCGCAACAATTTAGGACAATATTTGCAGGTGGGCATATTGTACAGATCTATCTGGATGAGTTGCCAGAGAATGAGTCATTGACTTTGGGGCTTGTGAGGTTAATTGTTGCGCCGAAGAGAGAAACGGTAGCTTTAGCTCAAAGGTTAGCTGGACAAGTGGAGCAAGGCGATCGAGAAAGGGTGGTAGAATTTATTGAGACAGTTTTGCTTTACAAGTTTCCCCAAATGAGTCGAGAGGAGGTTGAGGCGATGTTTACGTTAGGTGATCTCAAAAAAACAAGGGTATATCGAGATGCAAAGCTTGAGGGCAAGCTTGAAGGCAAGCTTGAAGGTAAGCTTGAAGGTAAGCTTGAGGGTGAAAAGATCGGGACGCAGCGCGGTCAAGTCTTGGGGCTTAGGAAGGTGGTGGCTCGACTATTAACGCGGAAGTTTGGTAAGGTGACGCTGAAGACTCTGAAACGGCTAGAGAAATTGTCGGCGGAACAGTTGGAGGAGTTGGCGGAGGCGGTGTTGGATTTTGAGAAGGTTGCTGATTTGGATGCATGGTTAAAAAGTAGAAAGTAAAAAGGCGAAGGGAAAAATATATGGTCATCACAGCAGCAAAACCCTATAGCTTAGAAACATTTCTAGAACTACCTGAGACTAAGCCCGCGTCAGAATTTATTAACGGACAAGTCACTCAAAAATTTATGCCGCAAGGAGAACACAGTCGGTTACAAGTTAAGTTATGTACAAACATCAACCAAGTTGTTGAAACTCCAAAGATTGCCTATGCTTTTTCGGAATTACGCTGTACTTTTGGAGGAGCCTCAATCGTTCCTGATGTTTCCATATTTCGTTGGGAGAGAATTCCTCGCAAATCATCAGGACGAGTGGCTAACCGTTTTGAAATATATCCTGATTGGGCGATCGAGATACTTTCTCCCGATCAGAGACAAAATAAAGTGATCGCTAATTTGTTGCATTGTGTAGACCATGGCACGGAGTTAGGTTGGCTGCTCGATCCTGAAGATGAAAATATTTTGTTAGTTTTACCTGAGCATCGTATTCAAATTTTGGAAGGTTCTCAAACTGTACCTGTCCTCAGTGGAATTGATTTAAGTTTAACGGTTTCCCAGATTTTTGAGTGGCTAAGTTTTTAGTAGCTACATTTGCTCGTAGGGGCGATCGCATTACAGTTTGATAATCGCGGTGATCTGCGTAAATGGTTTGTAGGGGCGGGTTTAGTCGATAATTCTGTGCTAAATGCAAGATCTATTTGCAAAACCCGCCCCTACGAGACTTGTGGTTTCTTGCAGAGATAGATCCCCGACTTTTTGTGTGACTAGCACAGCGAATTGGTGAATGCAAAGAAAAAGTCGGGGATCTGAGGACTGGTTAAAAAAATCGGGGAGATCGTAGCGTCAGAAAATTTAGTGATATATTGACTGTGCAGAGCATCAGGGTCTGGTATGCAGAGTCGCCAAAAATCATCGAAATTTGTCCACTTTTTCCTTTTGGCTTTTTACTTTTTCCTTGTTAGTGGGTCGGTGCAGGCGCAGACAGCAGAGGAGCGCAAGGCAGAAGAAGATCGAATCTTAAAGTCATGTCGCGATAACTTGAATGCTCAAAAGTTTCAAGAGGGATTATTGGCTTGTCGGTTGGCGTTAGAGGATTTCAAGAAAACTGATAACTTGAGGGGACAGGGAATTGCACTTAATAACTCATGTTACGCAGAAGCCTAAAAAGGTTTCAGAGACTGCCATTCCAAGTGAGATTGCTGCAAAGCCTTGATATATAATTTGGATTTGAGAGCGAAGTGATTGAGCTTAGAATTAAG
>JBIKYZ010000019.1:0-35927 GCA_044354985.1 Pseudanabaena sp.
AGCCATTCATAGCACGCTTGCTCATCTAGCAATTGGGTTAGGGGAAATTTGATCATCTTAATCTCTGAAAATTCAAAACGACTTACTCCTATTTTGCCATTTCACCTATTTACCCAGATGAGCCAAGGCTTTTTGCGATCGCGGTAACTTTATTTCAAAAATTGGCTGCGGATGAATTTCTTTGAGGCGAATAATTAGGCGATCGCGTAAATCCTGATAATTGCATCGCACTAGCAGCAGCTTAAACTCTCCCTCATAGAGATCTAGCGTCATCGACAGCTCTTGCAATACAGCCTCATTCTCAGAAGAAATATTTGCTACTGCCAGCTTAGACTCATCGCTCATCGCTTTGTGACCTAGATTTTGGATTGCTTACATTATTCACTAATTCAACAAAAAAGGCTTGCTAAGCAAGCCTTTTTTTATTTTTACTTAATCTGATTTTTACTTAATAGTTCTGCGATGTAATAAAGATCCGATTGTTTGTGGCGCGGCGAAGCCGCGCCACAAACAATCGGATCTTTATCTATAATAGTCTTTGAGTAGATTTGGTGTGGGCAAAGCCCGCAGCAAATCTAAATTAATTGATAATTAAATTCACTAAAGTGCGTACAGCAAAACCTGTACCACCAGCATTGTTATAGCCAGACTCGCGCTCAGTCCAGACTGGTCCCGCCACATCAAGGTGCGCCCATGCCCTAGTTTTTTCCACAAATTGCTTCAAAAATAAAGCCCCTGTAATCGCACCGCCAGCCCGCGAACCTGTATTTTTGAAATCAGCAACAACTGACTTTAATTGATCGAAATAGGGATCTTCGAGAGGCATCCGCCAGAACTTTTCACCAGCATCTTTTGCGGCTTTAGCGATCGCCTCGGCAAAATCATCGTCAATCGACCACATCCCTCCAATATCCTCGCCCAAGGCGACCACACAAGCACCTGTCAGCGTCGCCAGATCGACGATCTCATCCACACCCAACTTATCGGCATAGACCAGCGCATCCGCAAGGGTCAACCGACCTTCAGCATCAGTATTATTCACCTCAATGGTTTTGCCATTGGAAGCAGTGAGAATATCCCCAGGACGCATGGCACTACCATTGACCATATTTTCGCAAGTAGCCACGATGAAATGCACTTCGATGTCGGTGGGTTGCAGATGAGCAATTACTTTTGCTGCACCGAGTGCGGCGGCAGAACCACCCATGTCGGTTTTCATTAGTTCGATGCTGCTGCCAATACCAGTTTTCAGATTCAAACCGCCAGAGTCAAAGGTCAAGCCTTTGCCCACGATCGCCAATTTGCGCTTCGGCGTACCGTTGCTGTAGGTGAGATGAATGAACTTAGGCGGAATATCTGAGGCTCTAGCCACACCGAGAAATGCACCCATGCCTAGAGCTTCGCATTCTGCTTGCTCAAGAATCTTGGCAGTGAAATAATCTGATTCATTAGCGATCGCCTGTGCCGTCTCGGCAAGAGTAATCGGCGTAACGATATTTGCTGGCGCAGATACTAACTCTCGCGCCAAAATTACACCATCGATGATCTGCTGAGCCTTGGCGATCGCAGGATTTGCCAACTCAGGATCAGTTTCTAAAATCTCAACTTGATCGAGGAATTGCGGATTGGCATTTTTGGATTTAAAGCGTTTGTCTTGATGGGCTGCAAGTAATACACCCTCTGCGATCGCTTGAGCCGTCAAATTTACATCTTGGTTATAGGTAGGAAAAGAAAGCGCTAGCTTTTTCACCTTCTCCTTATTAGCCCATTTCACCGCCGATGCAGCAGCTTTACGCCAAACATCAGCATTAGCCTTAGCGGGATCGCCCATACCAATCAAAATCACTTTACGGATCGCATAGTCAATCCCTACACGCCCACCAACTGATACGCCAATTTCCCCCGTAAATTCTGACTCAGTAATTAAATCAGTCAAAGTACAAGCTAAAACCTGAATATCTAAGTTTTTCAGTGATTCAGATAGTTGTAGAGTTTGCTTGGCTGGATTTTCTGATTGCTCATTACTAGATTTTGGACTAGCAAAAACAGCGATCGCAAGGGCATCACCATGCCAAGCCTGCGGAGCAGTTACTGAGGGAGAAATATTCATTTTTGGATACAGTCTGTAAATTCTGTCGCGACGTTACACTTTAATATTAACGCCAGTTAGACGAATACGAAAAAAGGTGGTTTTTATAGACGTAAAAGGTTTGCTTAGGATATAAAACCCCAAATAAAAATGGAGGCGCTTTGCGCCTCCATTTTTATTTGGGGTTTTGATTTGTCCTAGCATAAATATTGAAAGCTATAGAAATCAGGGCAAAGCACCCTACCAAATTTCTAGGTTTGTACTACAATCTGTAAGGCAAACATACAGCGCTTCCTCTTCATTTTGACCCGATAGCATGATGATTGTTACATGTGAGCTATCCGAAGATGACCACAGTAAGGTATGTTAGCTGCTATTTTAAAGACGAATAAGAGACGGTCTGAATTATGCGAATTTACTCCAGTTGGTTGACGCTTGGTGCGAGTTTATCGCTTCTGATTCCAGCTTGGACAGCCAATGCTCAAGAATTTACCATGCCTCTAAAACCCTATACAAAGGTTTTCCTAGAGCCTGACAGTACGATAAAAGTTACTTCATTAATAGATGAAGTAACTACCCCAAAAAAGGTAGAGACACTCAAGTCCAAACCTGAGTTAGTTAGTAATCAGCAACCTATTCTCCAAGACATTCAGGTAGTGATTGCTGCTTTACCAAAAGCCGATACTTCAGAATCATCAAAATCGCCTGCCTTGGAGACTACTATCCTTCAAGATAGTCAGCGATCGCAACCTGAAAAAGTCAGTTCTTCTACTGAACCTGCCAGAGTAATTCCTAGCGCCGCCGCCTCTACCTCTGGTCAACTTGATCCCGCACAGACGCTAGTTGTCCCAACGACACCCAGCCAAGTTAGATTAGATATCACTAAGCCAGTCACCCTAGCCGAAATTCTTGAACTAGTTGAAAAAACTAACTCAGATGCAATTCGCGCCAGAATTGCGATCGATCGCGCTCGTGCCGTATTGCAAGAATCCGAAGCAGGGCGATCGCCTACTGTTACAGGAACGATACAGTACAACTACACTGACTCGGCACAAGCACGCTTAAATAGCATAAATAACAATACCCCATTAGGTAAAACAACTAATAATCCACTAAATGCCACGATTGGCATTGATTACAACATATTTGACTCAGGCTCTAAGGAGTCTACGGTTCGGATCGCCGAAAACAACCTACGCATCGCTGAAGCCGATCTCAGTCGTATCAGACAAAATATTCGTTTGGGCATCGTCACAGCCTATTACAACTTACAGAATACTGACGAAACAATTCGCATTCAACGCAAAGCTGTTGAAAATGCAGAAAGAAGCTTAAAAGATACCAAGGCTAGAGAAAGAGCAGGCGTTGGCACAAAGTTTGATGTGTTGCAATCTGAAGTTCAGCTTGCTAATTCTAAGCAAGATTTGCTCAATGCAGAGGCTGCTCAATTGGTAGCGAGACGTGAGGTATCAAGACAACTAAATTATCCCTCTATAGTCGAGATTACGGCTGCGGATAAAATTGCACCCGTGCCTGAATGGAAATTGCCAGTTGAAGAAACTATTATATTAGCTGTACGCAATCGCGCCGAGCTAGATATTCGCAAATTAGAGCGTGAAGTTGCTCGCGATCGCGCTAATAATTCTCTAGCGAGAATAGGACCTCAAATTAATTTGTTTGGGAACTTTAATACTGCTTCTGAATTTACCAGTGGCGGTGGTATTGGCGTTGGTTATCAAATTGGGGCAACTCTAAATTGGAACCTCTTTGATGGAGGTAGAGCCGACGCACAAGTAAATCAATTTAAAGCCGATCAAGCGATCGCGGAAGCTCGATTTGAGCAAGATGCTCGTCAAGCTCGTTATGATGTGGAAGAGTCATATATCAATCAGCAATCGCGCCTTAAGCAAATTGACACGGCTACTAAAGCTGTCGAACAAGCTCAAGAAGCCTTGCGTTTGGCTCGTCTACGGCTTGATGCAGGTGTGGGAACTCAGCTTGAGGTAATTACGGCTGAGTCTGATTTAACTCGTGCTGATGTTAATCGTGTACAGGCAATCATCGGGTACAACCAGTCCCGAGCTAATCTTGAACGAGCTGTAAGTGGTTTATAAATACCAAAGCCAAAATGGGAGGACGCAAAGTGTCCTCCCATTTTGGTCTTAGTATATTTAAAGTACAAGACAAAAACTAAGGATTAACTATGGTGTCCGTTACAGAGGGATTTATTTATGTTTCTGCTCTTTTCATCATTGTGTGGGTTATCCTTAGCCTTCAATCAAGTATTAAAAAGCTTGAGCAAAAGATAAAGCGTATGGATCTTTCTCTAAGCTTGCTGTTAAATCGGATGGAGATTGAAGTTCCATCTCTAATCTCAGATCAAGTTAAACAGCTTGCACTAGATCCCTATCGCAAGATAGAAGCCATAAAACTCTATAGAGGAGAAACTGGCGCAAGTCTTTTAGAAGCAAAAGAAGCCATAGAAGAGTTTATCTTGCAGAATCAAGAGAAATGGAGATAATACCAAAACACAAAATGGCGCAGCCATTTTGTGTTTTTAAAACCCTTACAGGGTTTGGTTTTTAATTCACAGAAGTGTAGTCACACTTTTGTGAATTGGTATAAATGAATAAGTTAGGACTTACGCAAGACTAACGAATTTACTGGATTTCGGGTAGATGTGGCGAGGACAAAGCCCTCGCCACATCTACCCAATGCGTAAGTCACATCATTCTAAGAGTCTAGTGGGCAAGCCATCAATGCTTTGCTGATTATTTTTTTGCCAATATTTATAGACACCTTCTTCACCTTGTTTCTCAGCCCATTCTTTTAATACTTGGCGATCACCTGAAAATTCATAAAAGGGAACTGCAAAACCACAGGATGTTTGTACAGATTCCACTTTGACCCGCACGATTTGGCGAGTACCTGCGATCGCAGGAAATAGCGATAGATATTCTTGCCATACCTCATCCCTAGGACGGATTGGTTCGCCTTGACCATAGAGACGAAGGATTAAGGGCTTCTCTGTGAAGCTACATAGCATGACAGTAATTCGGCTATTTTCGAGGAGATGGGCGGCGGTTTCATTACCACTTCCTGTGAGATCGAGATAGGCAATTTCGGATTCGTTGACTACCCGCAAAGCATCCATTCCTTTTGGCGACAGGTTCACACGTCCATCATTAGGCGCACTTGCCACAAAGAAAATATGCTGAGCTTCGATGAAGGTCTGTAGCTCGGTCGTCAGGCGATCGTAAAATTTAGCCATCCGTTTATCTGTCCAATCTTCGTGAAGTATATTTCTAACTAGATAAACCCATAAGGTTGCGCCCCTGCGGGGCGCAACCTTATGGGTTTTTATTCGTGAGTATTTTTATTAACTCATCATTGAGCATCTTATAACCTTGGCTATTGAGATGCAGAATATCTCGGCTATAGATTTGACGAACATTGCCACGTTCATCTGCTAAGAGTGTCGCTGCGTCTAGAATAATAACGCGATCGCTCTTGAGTGATTTGATAAATTGATTAATCTCAATAATCGCGCGATCAGCTTCTTCTGGCCAATAAGCTCGAACTGATTGAGATAACTCACTAGTCGGGAAAATCGTAGTGAGAATGACGGTTGCTTTTAGTTCTTGGGTTAATCTATTAACAATTTTTTGAATATTTTGTTTGCAATTATTGACTATATTTCGAGATTTATCAGGGAATTCGGCAAAATCCCTCAGGTCATTCACACCGACTTGGACGACTACAATTTGAGGTGATAAGGAAGCGACATGAGCAGATAATCTTCCTAATACTTGGTTAGTAGTTTGTCCATTGATGCCACGATTGATAAATTCAAAGGGAATATTGGCGATCGCTGGCCAAGCCACCGCACGGGAGTCTCCAAAAAACACGACTAAGGGTTTGTTTAGATCGCGTTTTGACAGATCGGGGTTGATGGGGTAGGTGCTCAATTCATAGGGATCTGAGCCGAAGGATTCAGTCATGCTATTGCTGGGAGTACGATTATCCAGTAGCCAAAAATTTAGCCCGAAATATCCACAGAGCAAAATAACAATGGTTGCTATGGCGAAGTAGATTTTGTTCATATAAGCTATCAATAGAAAAAGCGGCGCAATGCGCCGCTTTTTCTGTTTATCTAGAGATTAAAAATGTTTCTCGACAAATTGGCGAATGCGATCGCAGCCTTCGCGAATCGTGCCTAAATCCGTAGCATAGGAGAGACGAATACAATCGTCTAAACCAAAAGCAATCCCTGGAATTACAGCAACTTTCTGCTCCTCTAATAATTTGTCACAAAATTCTAGAGAAGGAATGTTAAAGGCTTTGATACTTGGGAAGAGATAGAACGCTCCATCAGGTTTGGGACAGGTAAGCCCTCGAATCGCAGTTAATAGGTCATACATAACATCGCGACGTTCTTCAAAAGCTTTGCGCATCACTTCGACGCAGTCTTGAGAGTCATTGAGTGCAGTAACTGCGCCATACTGAGCAAAGGTGCAAATATTCGAGGTGCTATGTCCTTGGATCATCGTAGTCGCCTTGATGATTTCGGGAGCGCCAGCCAAATAGCCAACTCGCCAACCAGTCATCGAGTAAGCCTTGGCAAAACCGCTACTGATCAAAGTGCGATCGTACATCGACTGACTCACCGCCGCGATACTGAGATGGGTTGCTCCATCATAGAGAATCTTTTCGTAAATCTCATCGGAGACGATATAAACATGGGGATGTCGGTCTAGGACTTCAGCTAGAGCCTTAATTTCCGCTGGCGAGTACACCATACCTGTGGGATTAGAAGGCGAATTGAGGACAAATAGCTTGGTTTTTGGTGTTATGGCTGCTTCTAATTGCTCAGGAGTGATTTTGTAGCCAGTTTCTTCAGTTGTAATCACAAATACTGGAGTCGCCTCAGCAAGCTTTGCCATTTCGGGATAGCTCACCCAAAACGGCACAGGAATAATTACTTCATCCCCTTCGTCAAGGATAGCCATCATCAGGTTATACAGCGAGTGCTTGCCACCATTGGTGACGATGATTTGTTCGGGCTTGTAGGTTACGTTATTGTCGCGCAGGAGCTTGGCAGCGATCGCTTGTTTCAGCTCAGGTATCCCTGCGGCGGCTGTATAGCGAGTCTTGCCTTGATCGAGTGCGAGTTTGGCAGCAGCCTTGATATGGTCGGGTGTATCAAAGTCTGGTTCGCCAGCACTAAAGCTACAAATATCAATTCCACTAGCCTTCATTGCCTTAGCTTTTGCGTCGATCGCTAGAGTTAAGGAAGGCTGAATATTACGAAGTCTTTTTGCCAGTTGCATTTTTTCTGGAGGAGCGGAGGCATCTTTATGGGATTAGCATCGCATTGTATCAAAGCATACTTGCTAGAGTTTGCTAGATTTTTAACAATTTACGATCAATAACAAAAGTCGGAGCAGCCGACTTTTGTTATTGATAAGCACGGATCATCGCCTGTGTGCCTTGTTCTGCCCCTTGCCCGTCATCGAGTTGACTCACTTTTTGGAAATTTTGCATAGCTAGGGCGATCGCAGGTAGATCTACAGGAAAATCTAAATCTTGGCGATCGCTAATTTCTTGTACAAGCCTTAAGTCCTTGAGCATATGTTTAATTGCAAATCCTGGCTGATAATCCCCAGTCGCAACTTTCATACCAAGATTTGTTAAAGCCCAAGACCCTGCTGCCCCACTGCCACAAACATCGACGATTAATCGCGGATCGAGCCCCATTTTTTCGGCAAATTGCATGGTTTCGCAAAGAGCCAGCATATAGACTGAGACTAGAGTTTGATTGCAGAGCTTTACGGCTTGACCGCTACCGATCGCGCCGCAATGTTTAATATTGCTACCCATAGCCTCAAATAGGTATAAACACTCCTGTAAATCTTCGGGATTGCCGCCAACCATAAAAGTTAATGTGCCATTACGTGCTCCCACATCGCCGCCCGACACTGGCGCATCCAAGAATCGTAAACCGTCATGCATTAATGCATTACCAAGGTTCTTAGCAGCATCACTGCCGATGGTGCTGGTATCAATAAATAAGGTATTGGCTCTGGCAAAGTGCATCGCGCCGATGTCACCAATGAGTACTTCGGTGACATCAGGAACATCGCCTAGGCAAGAGAACACCACATCTGCTTCACGGACTGCATCTTCTAAGGAGTTAGCTAATGTGCCGCCTACACTCGTAAATGTAGCGATCGTGGGGCGAGCTTTAGTGCGATTCCAACCTAGTACTGAATATCCACGTTTGACTAAGTTGGCAGCCATTGCCCCACCCATTACGCCTAAACCAAGAAATGCAATCTTTTGAGTCATATTTGCAATTTATCAAAACTTTATCAGCTTAATAAATTTACTATAGTGATCGCCCTGATGCTGGCTCACAAGACAAAAGGTAGTGCTTCGCACTACCTTTTGTCTTGTGAGTGATTAAATCGGATTATATCCAGATGGACACTCTGGCTCAGGTTTAAGAATAAATTTGGGAGGACTCTGACGAGTAGGTTTCACGCTCTCACAGAGTATGGCTATAGCGTAGGGTTCTGGATCGTTAGGCATTTTGGTGAGATAGACCAATCCTGTATAGGATTTCAAGCCGTCACCCTTGGCGATCGCAATATTCTGCACAGCCTTAGTACTGTCTAAAACCATCACTTGATACTTATAGTTTTCAGTTTCGGATGGGATACCAATGGCTAGTACTTCAAGGTTCCCTGCAAAATAATTTTTTTCCAGAAAGAAAGCTTGTTGTGATCGATTCATAGAACCAACATAGGTTTTCGCTTCGGACTGTCTTGCTGAACTTACGCTAGATTGAGGAGAAGCAACCTCAACGTCTTTTGGTAAATTAGTATCGTCGGAAATACGATTGAGAAATAGTGCATTAGGCAAAAGTAAGCCTCCAAGAATATTGCCAGAATACTGGAATGCCGCAGGGACGACTAACTGTTGCAAAATTAGCTGGCCTTTTTGACTAAAATCAACGGTTATTCTGGATGCAAAACTACCTTGCAAAATATCTAAGTATGTCTGTCCATTAGTCGTATTAACTTGATATTCCAATAGAAATGCTGACTTTTGATTTGTGTTGACCAGATATAGCTTGCCATCAGCAGTGAAGATGAAGATTAAGGTCAATGTATCAGGAGTATTGATAGAGGATACTAGTTGCCATTGACCAGTTAACCGATCAATCAACTGTTTTGTTTCCGCAGAAACAGGAGGATTTTCGGCGGCGATCGCATCAGATCTGAGATGGTTAGAAATTGGAGCATATGCAACATTCATTGCGATCGCGATCGCAATGGAAGCAAAAATTTTAGTAATGGAACTTAGTTTAGTTAGTTTCAACATCATCTTGTTAACCGTTAATCAATAATCTGGCGGCAAAAAGACAATATCATAGCGCTTTGCATTCAAACGCTAACCGAAACAATTTTTTGTAGAAGTATTGCTTTGCAACACTTCTACAAAAATTATTCTAAGAACTGTTGAATGACAGCTTCGAGTTGCTTTAGCTTAATTGGTTTGCTCAAATAATCATTAGCTCCTGCTGCCAAACATTTTTCGCGATCGCCTGTCATTGCTAAAGCCGTAAGAGCAATTATCGGTAAATCGGTAGAATGATTGTTGCGAATCCATTCTATTGCTTCTAGTCCATCCATCCTCGGCATTTGGATATCCATTAGTACTAAGTCTGGATTTTTTGATCGCACCAGTGCGATCGCTTCCTGTCCATCGTTAGCGACGGCAATCCGAAAACCCTTCACCTCAAGATAACTGACAATGGTCATGATATTAGCTTCGTTGTCTTCGGCTAACAGGATCAGGGGTGATTCGCTAGTACTGCCAACATGTTCAATGGAAGCTGAAGAGGATGGGGTGGGCACTTCCTGCGGGATTTGAGATGTTATTTCTATGCAGGGAAGTGCGACCTCAAAGCGACTGCCTACGCCCACTTCACTAGTGACACTAACTCGTCCATTATGAAGCTCTACAATGCGTTTGACTAGGGCTAAACCTAGCCCCGCCCCATCGTATTTACGATTGAGAGCGCTATCGACTTGGACAAAGGGTTGGAATAGTTTTTTTAGTTCTTTGGAGTCAATGCCGATGCCTGTATCGATGACAGCAAACTTTACCCATTGTGCAGATATGCTGTCTGTGAGATCATCAATCATGCTTTCTAGTGTTACGTCTAAGGTAATGCTGCCGCCCTCTGGCGTAAATTTCACAGCATTATTGAGCAGATTAATTAGGACTTGACGAATGCGACGCTCATCTACTTCTATATAGGGTATATCTGAAGGCACATGCATTTCCAGTTTGATCTGCTTTTTCATGGCTTGATTTCTAACAAACATGATGCTAGCCTGACAAATTTGATTAACGCTAGCAACTGCGCAGTCTAAGGTTAATTGACCAGCTTCAATTTTGGCGAGATTGAGAATGTCATTAATTAGCTCCAGCAAATGATTGCCACTCTTTTCGACTATCTGCAAGCTATTCTTCTGTTGTTGATTGAGAACTCCAAAGACTTCTTCCATTAAGCCTTCGGTAATACCGAGAATGGCATTGAGTGGAGTGCGGAGTTCATGGCTCATGTTGGCAAGGAATTCATCTTTGAGACGATTTGCTTGCAGCAATTCTTGATTAGTGAGTCGCAATTGTTCTTCAGCATATTTGCGATCGCTAATATTTTGCGCGACACCTAAAAATCCCACAATTTGCTGATTGAAATCCTTTAGGGCGGTAACAGATACCCACACAGGAAATCGAGAGCCATCTTTGCGAATATAAGTCCATTCATCTTCATAGGTGAGTCCCAGACGCGCCTTGGCGAAGCAGACCTCAGAGGCAGAAATATCAAAACCCAGTTCAACTGAGAGTGACACTGCCTTATCAATTACCTCCTGAGGTTCATGGAGAATTGCTGGTGTGACTTTACCAATTACTTCAGAAGCGCCGTAGCCCAACATTTTTTCAGCACCAGCATTAAAAGACTGAATGATGCCATTTAAATCAGTCGAGATAATTGCGTAATCAGTAGCATTCAGGATGGCTCGTTGTAAATAAGTGACTTGCCAAAGCTCTTGGGTTCTTTCTTCGACTTTAGCTTCTAGGAATTGAGTTAGTTGTTTTAGTTCTTGTTCAACTCGCTTGCGATCGCTTATATCGCGAATAATCCAACAAAGTTGAATCCCATTTGTCTCCGAATCAATATTTTTAGTTACAGTAAGTTCAGCAAGAAAAGGGTTTCCCTCACGGGGGGTCAGCGTCATCTCCCAAGAGGTGTTAGCCGAATTCGCATTGTTGTGGAGGCACACATGATTGAATTTATTATAGAAAAGCTCTCTTTGATCTGGGGCAACAAAGACAATGAATGGCTTCCCTACAATAAAATCACAACTAATCGCCAGCAAATCTACGACA
This sequence comes from Pseudanabaena sp., assembly GCA_044354985.1. GTDB lineage: Bacteria > Cyanobacteriota > Cyanobacteriia > Pseudanabaenales > Pseudanabaenaceae > Pseudanabaena. Next base: position 11,555 of record JBIKYZ010000019.1, read on the forward strand.
AATTGATTTGCCTCTAGTATCTTGCCCGATGCATCTGTCACAAGATAACCATCAGGAGCAATCTGAAATAAATTTTGGTAGCGAAACCGTTCATATCTGAGTTGTTGATACTGACTAACCAATTCTTCCGAAGTACCACTTAGATCCTCCACCGTACAGAGCAATTCTTCATTGGTAGCCTCTAATAGAGAATTGCGTTTTTTTAGCTTTATTTGCTGACTTGAGATCAAAGCTTTTGCTTCTTCTATCTCCGCCAAATTAAACATTTCTAGCAGACTTAAGGCTTTGAAAAAACTAGTCTGGGTCACAATTCCCAATAATTCACCCTGATCGCCAAGTACTACCAACTCATGAATCGATCGCTGATTTAAAATCTCTTGCACGTTGCTGATCAATGTCTCTAGATTGATCTCAACAATTTCGGGATTCATCACCTCTTGCATCACTAAGAGATCAAGGTCTTGTTGCTGAGCGCTCAGGCATACCACATCCCGCTCAGTCAATATCCCGATCACCTGACCATCCTCAACCACTAAGACACAACTCGACCTTACCTCTTGCTGAAATACTTGCCGATTGTCACTATTATGGTCAGTATCTAGCTGCGATCGCCCAATAGCCATTTGTGCGATCGCATCAATAACATTTGTATGAGGATTAACTACTAAAGGGTAGCGAACAATCGCTGACTCAAGTTCAGATAGTTTGGGTTTAGTTGTGTTCAAGAGTATTTATGAGATTGTTTCTCCCCTAGCTAAGAATTTAAAATTCATAAGACAAATTAAACTATTAGGACTAACGCAAAATAACGAGACATAGGGGCAGTTCATGAATTGCCCCTACTACAGTAGAATGAGGCTTTCAGTATATTTTTGCGTAAATTCAAACTACTTTAAAATCATTCATAACAAAGAAATTTAGTTGTTGCAAATATCTTAATAACAATTCACTGAAGTGTAGCAACACTTTCATGAATTAAAAATTAAATCCAGTAAGATCTTTGTAAATTCTAAAAATCAAGTAGTTACTCTCAGCTAATAAATAGCGGTGCGTGGCAAAGCCACGCACCGCTATTTATTGGTTTTACACCAGTTCACGAAAAAGTGACAACACTTTTGTAATTAAAAACTAAACCTAGCAAGGGTTTGAGAATACAAAATGGCTGCGCCATTTTGTGTTTTGGTAGTCTATATTCTTTGGCGAGAAAAGAGTAGAAAAAATTAATCACAAAGCAAAACCCGTAAAGTTTTGCTCCTGCGGAGCAAAACTTTACGGGTTTTAGAAACCATTTAAGAATTGTAATTTGTGCCCCCCTAGCCCCCCAATTCTGGGGGGAACCATATTTAAGTCCCCCAGAATTGGGGGATTTAGGGGGCTAGACATCTAGGATTTAAACGAAATTCTAAATGTTATTTAATTCTTAAATGGGTTCTTAGCACAAGTGCTAAGGAATGCTATTTCGAGAATTGGGAATCCAAAATCCTTTATTGGATTAGCGGTCTAAATCCGTGTTTGATCGAGACTTCACCAATCTTGTCCATATTCTCCATACTGATTTGATTGCGTCCCCAAGAGAAACTAGTATGCCAACCCTCAAACTCTAAAAGCATCGCCTCCGCAAAACAAGCAAAAAGCTGACGGGCAGGAGCAGTCATATTCACGATCTTCATAATCTTCCAGTCAATATCAAGACTATGCTCAACGATGCCGCCATCAATCACATGAATTCCATCTTCTTGAACAAGAGTAGACATATTCTTCGGATAGCCACCATCGATGAGAATACAAGGACGCTTGAGAGTGGCTGGGTCGATCGCCATTCCCTTAGCCATACTCGCCACCCACACGATAATGTCCGATTGCGGCAGAGCAGCCTCCATATCCATTACCTTCCCGCGTCCAAGTTGGGCTTGCAATTCTTGTAAGCGTTCCTGATTCCTTGCAACTAGCAATAACTCTTTGATGTTGGTACGTGTATCTAGCCAACGACATACAGCGCTACCAATGTCACCAGTTGCACCGCAAACAGTCACCGTGGCTTTAGCCAGATCAATACCAAACTTACGACTTGCCTCTTCGATCTGACGACAGATAATGTAGGCAGTGTGAGTGTTACCCGTGGTGAAGCGATCAAATTCTAGTTGGATATTTCGCACACTCGACATCTGACTGAGATTAAAATTCTCAAAAATAATTGAAGAAAATCCACCTAAAGCCGTAATATCAACATCATTTTTTTGAGCAAGCGCCATCGCGTTGAGGATCTTGCGAATGGCGGTTTTAATTTTACTACCTGCTAACATTTCAGGTAAGAAACAAGATTCTACATATAGCCCTTCGATCTGCTGACCTGTGGCACTCGTAACTTTGATGCGATCGACGATTTGGGGCGGGGCGCTACACCAAAATTCCAAACCTTGATCGGCGTATTCGGGATAGCCTAATTCCCTTGCTACAGACTGAGCGTGTTCAAGACTTGTCAAATGCCCTATAAGACCAAACATCGATTGCAGTTACCAGTTTTTTATTAGCAATTAGCTATTAGCGGTTAGCTATTAGCTTTTTTATTTAGAATTTTTAGAAATAATTATTTCTTTTTTGAGGATTGTAAAGATGATTAGCTGTTGGCAATTAGCTAAACGCTAACAGCTAACAGCTAATTGCTACTAAGCAGCTACCAAACCCATTGCTGACATTCTCATGATGTCGCGGGTGTTAAAGCCGATTTTGCCTAGACTTTCGCCATATTGAATCATGAAGTCTTCAACCAAAGCTTCTTTTTCCATGCCAAGGACTTTGGCATCATTTTCGACTTGGTTGAGCATTTTCCAGACGATGGGCAAGTTTTGACGATTTGCTTGCTCTAGGGTTGCCTTGGAATCGTCAAAATGATTATGCAACCATTCTTCGCCAAAGTTAAGATGCAAGTATTCGTCTTTGACCACGCCTTCAGTGATCTTGCGTGCAAAAGGATCAGCTACGGGAATGTAGATGTTGTAAGCAGCGATCGCAAAGCACTCAATGATGAGTGATTGAATCAACAGACAAGTGACAATATCCCCTGTTGCAAACGCTTTTTGAAAGTTGCCATGCAATTCAGAAAAGAATTTCTCAGCAAAATCCATGTCAGGTGTGACTTTGAGGTTTTTACCACAGGCAATAAAGCCTTTTTTGTGGCGATCCTCCATCTTCGCAAGTCTGGTAAAATCTTCAGTAGATTCGGGCAGTAGCTCCCCTAGCTGGAGATAGTTGCTGTACGCCTCAGCTTCACCCTCAATGACGATCGCATTGATTCGACTGTAGGCATCGCGATAGTTTTCTGTGTAATAGTCAATCGCTACAGCTTCGAGTGTTTGCCCCATGTTTTGCCTCTTTAAATATCCCTGCTCAATAAAAGTTAATCTCTTGCTATTTTATGCTAAGTGGACTATGCAATAAAATTAAAACCCAGAAAGCTATGGTGAAGCTTCGCTCAGACATACGTTATCTAAGTTTTAAGGGACTTACATAAAATAATCGATCTCAAAAAAAATAGAGGCGGGCTGTGCCCGCCTCTATTTTTTTTGGTTTTATATGGATCATTTTTTCCTTTGAGTTCCCTAAGTACTTGTACTAAAGAAGTTACCGAAACCCATAAAGTTTCGACCCTGCGGGTCGAAACTTTATGGGTTTCGGTTTGTAATTAATTTTGCTTGAGTTACTTTCGCATCAAAGCGTTAAACTGAAAACAGTCCCTCAACTCGTGGTTATGGCAAGTTTTCTGTTAGAAGTTGGTACTGAAGAGCTACCTGCTAGCTTTATTGTTGATGCTTTGCGCCAATGGCAAGAGCGCATCCCAAAAAATTTAGATGAGCACCAATTAACTACGAGTAAGGTCAGTGTCTATGGTACGCCCCGTCGTCTTGCCGTCCTAATCGAAGGCTTACCAATTCAACAAAGCGATCGCAGTCTAGAAATCAAGGGACCAGCGATCAGTTCAGCTTTTGTTAATGGCGATCCACAAGGCGAACCCACCAAGGCCTTATTAGGTTTTGCCAAGTCTAAGGGCATAGATCTCCAAAATATTTTTATTAAAGAAACTGATAAGGGCGCATTTGTCTTTGCTCATCAGCAGATTATCGGTCGCCAGACAAAGGATATTTTGCAAGAACTTGCCCCGACTTGGATTACGGGACTCGAAGGTAAGCGCTTGATGCGTTGGGGTAATGGCGATCTGAAATTTCCTCGTCCGATTCGTTGGTTGGTGTCATTATTTAACTCCAAGCTTTTGCCGATCGCCTTAGAAAATGTCCAAAGCGATCGCATTAGCCAAGGGCATCGTGTCCTACATCCGCGATCGGTCATTATTGACACTGCGATCGATTATGTGGCGACTTTACGCGAAGCTTTTGTGGTTGTGGATGGCAACGAGCGCCAAAAGCATATAGTCACCCAAATTAATAGCATTGTGGAATTATTTGGAGGTAAAGCCGAAATTCCTAATGATTTACTCGAAGAAGTTACTTATCTAGTGGAATTTCCCACAGCGTTAATTGGTGAATTTGAACGGGAATATTTAGAGCTGCCTCAGCCCGTAATCAAAACCGAAATGGTTAGTCATCAGCGCTATTTCCCCGTACATTCGCTCAAGAATCCCGATCAGTTGCTACCGCGCTTTATCACCATTTCCAATGGTGATCCCAATAAATCGCGTTTGATTTCGGCTGGAAATGGTCGTGTAATTAGGGCTCGGCTCTCCGATGGCAAGTTTTTCTACGATAGCGATCGCGCAGTGCATTTAGAGACTTTCTTGCCACTTTTAGAAAAAGTTACCTTTCAAGCCCAACTTGGCTCGGTCGCTGAAAAAGTAGAAAGAATTCGGGCGATCGCCAAAGTTGTGATTGCGTCAATCGCGAATTTAGAAACCACTGAAGCAGACAAGGCGATCATCGATCGCACAGCCCAACTCGCCAAAGCCGATCTCATCACGCAGATGGTCAAGGAATTTCCTGAGCTGCAAGGTCAAATGGGTTATTACTATGCCCTTTCTAGCGAAGAACCTGTTGCCGTGGCGACGGGTATTCGGGAGCATTACCAACCACGCGGCGCTAGCGACTCATTGCCGACTTCCTTGGCAGGTAAGATTATTGCCATTAGCGATCGCATTGATACCCTCGTTGGTATTTTCGGCTTGGGGATTATTCCTACAGGTTCGTCTGACCCATTTGCATTGCGCCGCGCCGCTACTGGAGTTGTGCAGATTGCTTGGGAAAGTGATTTTGCCCTCGATTTGCCGAAGTTATTACAAGCTGCGATCGCCATTTACGCAGCTAAGAATTTGCTAGCAACACCTGCGGAAGCCGTTCTTGAAAATCTTTATAAATGGTTTAAGCAACGTTACGAGACAATTTTGGCTGATCAGGGTATTGAATATGATCTTGTTAATGCTGTCTCAGGTAATGAGGATCTCGCCTATACCTTGCAAGGTTTGAGCAATCTCACGCGCATCAAGGAACGCGCTCACTTCCTCCAAAAATCTCGCGAAGATGCAACACTCAGCGCTATCTATGAGCCAATCGTCAGGGCTTCTCGACTTGCAGTTCAGGGAGACTTGGATAGCATGACAGTTGATGTGACAGCAATTATTAATCCTGAAACTTTGACCGAATCAGCAGAAAGGGATTTATATAAAGCGATCGCTGCTTTGCCAAGTCAGCCTAGTGATGAGCAGTTGATGGCAGGGATTATAGCGATCGCACCTGTATTAGCCAAATTCTTTGATGATGTGCTGGTCATGGCTGAAGATCCGCAAGTGCGCCAAAATCGCCTGAATCTGCTGGGAATTATCCGCAACTACAGCCGCCAATTAGCTGACTTTAGGGCCATCCTGAAATAAAAAACAAAAAAGGGCGCAATGCGTCCTTTTTTGTTTTTAGTAGCTTGCGATCGCTATAAATCTTTACACACGCCCTGTAATAATAAGTTGACTTAAATTTCAGCAAAATACGGCTAGATCGCAATTAAATGTCAACAACCAACATCCTCCAATACGAGTCAACGATCTGGGCAACGGCGGACTTGCTGCGCGGATCTGGGATTAAAGAGTCGGAATGGCCGTCATTTATGATGCCTTTTTTTGCCTTAGTGATGATCGAAAGTCGATTGGTGAGAATGTTTGATGAGCTAAAGGCAGAAATTGGGGCAGAGGCTTTGGCTGATATTCCGCAAGAAGACTTGATTGAGCTAATTCAGAATAAAGGTCAGGGCTATAACAAGTTTATTTTTGAGAAAAATCAAACTCTCAAGGATATTTGCCAGAACGATAAATCTTTTAATATTGATTTTGAGGCTTATTTGCGGGGATTTGATGGCGAAACTAGAGATTTGCTGGGTGTTGATGCGACTGAGGGGGAAAAGTTTCTTGATATCAAGGGTGTAATTGCGAAACTGAATGCCAAAAAGGTTTTGCTGGGCTATACGAAGGAATGGAGCAGTATTGACCTGAAACCGTTTGATAATTCGGCAATTACGACTTTAGAGGAGCATATCAAGCGGCGCTGGGCGGATATTTCGGCGGAGACTGCGGGGGAGCAGTATACGCCTGATGATGTGATCGGGCTGATTGCGGAGATTATTGCCTCGAAGATTGAGGATAGCGATCGCCTTTTAAAAATTTATGACTGTACCTGTGGCGGTGGAAATTTGCTGTTTGGGGTGGAGGATCGGATTAACGCCAAAGTGCAACGGCTGACTCAGACTTTTGGGCAGGACTGGAATGATGCGCTATATGCGTTAGCCAAGATTGAGAGTCGGTTTCGGTTGGATTCTAAGATCGAGCATGGCAATACGCTCACGGATGACAATTTTTACAATGATGAATTTGAGGTGGTGATTGCTAATCCGCCCTATGGGGTGAGTTGGAAGGGTTTCTACGATGACATCAAAATAGATAAGACGCAGCGTTTTCAATATTTGCCGTCAATTTCGGATGGTCAGTTGTTGTTTATGCAGCATTTGATCTCGAAGCTGAGTGAGCAGGGTATGGGTGTGGTGGTTCACAATGGCTCGACGCTGTTTAGTGGGGATGCGGGTTCGGCGGAGAGTAATATTCGCAAGTGGATGTTGGATATTGATATTGTGGAGGCGGTGATTCAGTTACCGACCGATGAGTTTTTTAATACGGGTATTTATACTTATCTGTGGGTGTTGAATAAGCGCAAGTCGAGCGATCGCCTAAATAAGGTGATGCTGATTAATGCGAGTGAAAAGTTTAAGCCACTCAAGAAAAATAAAGGCTCGAAGCGCAAGGAAATCGATGAGGCAAGCCGCTTGGAGATTGTGGAAACTTTGGCGCGGTTTGTGGACAATGACTATGCGCGAGTGTTTGACAAGGAGTTTTTCTATTTCAATAAGCAGGGGATTATGCTCACGAATGTGGATGAGCAGGGTCGGAGTTTTGCGAGTCAGCTCAAGGATGGCAAAACCAGTCTGAAGTTAGCGCCGATCGCTTTAGACAATGGGGTGCGATCGCTGACTGAGTTTACGATTACTGATCCCCCCCAGCCCCCCTTGGAAAGGGGGGAGAATATAAATGCTTCTTCTTCCCCCTTTTCAAGGGGGATTGAGGGGGATCTCTTGATTTTCTATGAGCAGGTCATTAAGCCCTTTATTGATTCATTGGACTATAAGGAGCAGCCGTTGGTGGTGACGACGGAGAAGGCTGTTTATAGTTTTGATAGCGATCGCGAAACAATTATTAAACAATCTGGGGCGAAGCATGAGGAGTTGGGCTGTGGAAAGATCGTGGTGAAGTCGGCTTTTAAGAAAGCGTCTAAAACTCAGGCTGAACGGATTGAGATTACGGTGGAGTTAACGCCTGACTATCAGAAAGATTATGAAATTATTCCCTTTCATCGTGATGAGGTGGCAAATCGAGAGGCGATCGCGGTGTTTATGGCGAAATATATTACGAAGCCGTTTGAGTATTTGGAGAATGTGGTGGGTGTGGAGATTAATTTTAATAAGGTGTTTTATAAGCCTGAGAAGTTGCGATCGGTTGAGGAGATTTTGGGAGAAATTGCATCTCTCGATCAGGAGCTACAAGAATTGGAAAAATTAATAATTGATAATTAATTATGAGATTTGAATGGGATGAGAATAAGCGTTTAGCTAATATTCGTAAACATGGTTTTGACTTTGCAGATATTTCATCTATTTTTGATAGTGACACTGTAACAGTTGAGGACGATCGCTATAATTATGGTGAGCAGAGGTTTATGACGCTTGCTTTTTTACAAGGGCGGATAATCGCTGTTGTACATACTGAGAATGATGATTTAGTCCGTATTATTTCTGTAAGAAAGGCTAGTAAATATGAACAACAAATCTATTTTGACCAAATCTGAAACTGACTGGGCGCGGATTGATGCGATGTCTGATGAGGATATTGATTTTTCTGATTGTCCAGAAGCTACGCCTGAGATGTTTGCTAAGGCTGTGGTACGCCGCTCTCCCAAGAGTCAAACGATAACTTTAAAGATTGATCAAGATGTGTTGGCGTGGTTTGAGTCTCAGGGTGATTCGGCAGAGCGTCAGATGGCTATGGCTTTAAGGATTTATGCTGAGGCAAATAAGGCATATTTAAATGTTTAAATGTCATGTTTGTGGTTTTAAAGATTGCCATGCAGAATAAAATTTGAGTAAATATTTAAAGTCTTTTATATGGTTGCTTTAAAAGAACGTTTTCCAAAGTTTACTCCAGAAGAATACTTCGCATGGGAGGAACAACAATTAGAACGTCATGAGTACATCGATGGTGAAGTTTATGCGATGAGTGGTGGCACGATCGATCATGGGAGTATTGCGGGAAACTTTCTGGCTTTACTTAAACCTCATCTGCGAGGAAGCGGCTGTAAAACCCTTAATTCTGATTGTCGAGTAAGTATTGTCGGATCTACTAAGTACGTCTATCCTGATATCAGTGTGACTTGTGACGATCGCGATAGGACTACCACCCAATACATTACCTATCCTTGTCTGATCATTGAGGTCTTATCGCCCAGTACGGAAGCTTATGACCGCGGTAACAAGTTCAAAATGTACCGTCGTAATCCCAGTTTGCAAGAATATGTTTTAGTCAGTGTAGATGCGATCGAAATCGAATTATTCCGTAAAACTGAAACGGGTGATTGGCGGATTATTAATTATCAAAAGGGGGATGCGATCGAGCTAAAAAGTGTTAATTTCACCTGCCAGATTGAACAGGTTTATGAGGATATAGTATTTAATGAATAATTATCAATTGTCGGTTAAAAAGTATCCAGTTTATAAGGATAGTGGGGTTGAGTGGTTGGGTAATGTGCCTGAGCATTGGGAATTAAAAAGACTAAAAGATATATCTCAAATTACTAGAGGGGCAATTTTAAGACCAGTAGATGATCCTTCATATTTTGATGAAAATGGTGAATGGTATTATCTAAATATTTCTGACGTGACTAAATGCGATAAGTTTTTATATACAGCAAAATTAAAATTATCGGAATTAGGAAGTAGGAAAAGTGCTAGAGTTCTTCCCAATAATATTATTCTTACTGCATCTGCAACAATAGGAAAACCAACTATTAATAAGGTTAAAGTATGTGTTCATGATGGATTTATTCCATTTAAACAAATACAATGTAACATCATTTATTTATACTATTTTCTCCTGAATAGTAGTATTTATAATGCACTTGGCAAATCAAACACTCAAAAGAATATTTATTTAGATGAAGTGAAAACTGTAAATATTGCAGTTCCTTCTCAAGCCGAACAAGAATCGATCGCTACTTACCTAGATACAAAAACGGCGCAATGCGATCGCAAAATTGACCTGCTCACTCAAAAAGCAAATCAATACGGCAAGCTCAAACAGTCTCTCATCAATGCAACTGTGACTCGCGGGCTTGATAAGTCTGTACCGATGAAAGACAGTGGTGTTGAGTGGATTGGGGAAATTCCTGAGCATTGGGAAATTCAAAGACTTCATGATATTGCAGTTCATCAGAAAACAAAAAACATTGGACTTATTGAAAAGAATCTTCTTTCTTTAAGTTATGGAAAAATCAAAAGGCGTGATATTGATACGAGTTTCGGTTTATTACCTGAATCTTTTGAAACTTATCAAATCGTTGAAGAAGGAAATATTATTTTGAGACTAACTGATTTGCAAAATGATCAAAGAAGTTTACGAGTCGGTTTAGCTAGAGAAAAGGGAATTATAACTTCAGCTTATTTGTGTTTGAAATTCCTTAGAAATATTCATCCAGTTTTTGCATATTACTTATTATTTATGTATGACATTTCCAAAGTCTTTTACTGGTTTGGTGGTGGTCTAAGACAATCCATGAAATTTGATGATGTCAAAGTTTTTCCTTTTGTTGTTCCTCCACTCTCTGAACAAAAGGCGATCGCGGATTATCTCGACACCAAAACCGCCCAAATAGACCAAATTATCCAAACCATCAACACCCAAATCGAAAAACTCAAAGAATTGCGTAAAACCCTAATCAATGATGTCGTCACAGGGAAAATAAGAGTCTGAACACGGATTAGACGGATTAAAGGATTACACAGATTTTAATTTCTTGAGAGCATCCAAAAACATCCGTGAAATCAGCGTAATCCCAAAAATCCGTGTTCAAACAATAATTAAGAGTCTGAATCACAGATTAGACGGATTAAAAGATTACACAGATTTTAACTTTTTAATTTTTAATGCAACAAAAAATCCGTGAAATCAGAGTAATCCTTAAAATCTGTGTTCAAACATCAGTGAAATCAGTGTAATCCGTCTAATCCGTGTTCCAACATTCACCTCACCAACCGCTTAAACGTCATACTCTTACTCCCAAAATTAATCAGCAAACCAACCTCCAACTTATACACCTTCAGATAATTCAAAGCCTGAGCCAAATGCACATCCTCAAGCTGAATAACCGCCTTTAACTCAACCAAAACCTTATCCTCGACCACAAAATCAGCCCGACGAGTCCCAATCGGCTCAGGCAAATCCTTATAAAAAATATGCTGCTCAATCTCCCGCGCAAAACTCAACCCCGCCTGTCCCAACTCATAAGCCAAAGCCCTCTGATAGATTACCTCCTGAAACCCATTACCCAGAAATTTATGTACCTCAAAACTAGCCCCAATTATCTTCTGAGTAATATCCGCATACTTAAAGTTTTCCATACACTCACACAACCTTGAACACAGATTAAACTGATTAAAGGATTACACAGATTCCAAAATCCGTGTAATTTGTGTAATCCCAAAAATCTGTGTTCAAACATCAGTGAAATCAGCGTAATCCCAAAAATCCGTGTTCAAACATTTTCTGCAATATAGCAACAAACACTAACCGTTATGCCAAGAACCGCAATTATTAAACCCGATCAATCCTATAGCTTTGCAGATTACTTTAAGCTGAACTTTGCATCGCAAGATATCCTCGCGTATTTTGGCGTTACCCTCCAAAGACAATCCCTACAATTTCCACGTTATGACCAACCCCTCGATCGCCTGATCGACCTCAAAGCCCGCATCGAAGAAAGCCTACCCCGCATCAGCCTCACCAGTGAAATAGCAAGACGCGAATTCCTAATTGCTCCAGTCTTAACCGACTTACTCCACTACACCCAAGCTACACTAAATATTGAATATCCCGTAGCCGTTAGCAACCAACTCAAAGGCTCACTAGATTACCTCCTGCAAAACGAGCAGACATTCCTGATTGTGGAAGCTAAAAACGAAGACTTAGAAAGGGGCTTTGTGCAACTTGCGATCGAAATGATTGCGATCGATCAATGGATTGAGTCCGATCAACCAATCATATATGGCGCAATATCCACAGGAAATGTCTGGCAATTTGGAAAATTCGACCGTCAAACCCGCATAGTAATCCAAGACCTCAACCTCTTCCGAGTCCCCGCCGACCTAGACGACCTTCTACGCATCCTAGTAAAAATCTTGAATAATTAACAATTGATAATTGACAATTAATAATTATCAATTACCCATTATCAATTATCAATTACCCGTTATGAATGAAACTCACCTCCAAGACAAATTCTTAATCCCCTTCTTTCGTGAAGGGCTAGGCTATCAAGAAGTCAAAGCCAACACCGTCACCAACTCCCTGATTATCGAAGAAGACCTTCAAGCCTTCATTTCTGAAACTGAACTCAATCAAAAAAATTACGAGATCCTTCTCAAAAAATATAGTGGCAACGCCAAAAAATTATTAGCCGAACTTATCGAATTAATCCAAGAACGGATCGCCAGTAGTCGCAACATGGGGCTGTTTATTAATGCCAATAAATCCGTCACCCTCCAAGGCATCAAACTACATTTGTTTTATACCGATGACAGCGTAATTCATGATAGTAGTCTCTTCAATCAAAATATATTTTCCGTAGTCCAAGAACTCCCCTACAAATACAAATATCAAAACAAAATTATCTTCTCCTTTCGACCCGATATTTGCCTATTTGTGAATGGGATCTACCTCGGTTATAGCGAACTAAAATCTAACCTCAGCAACCAAACCGCAAAAAAGAACGGACGAGGCAAAGTCATCAAAGACTACTTTGAAGCCGTCAGAGTCTATTACGAAAACTTCGATCGCCATCTCTACCTCAGCGACAAAGAAAAAGAAACTCATCGCAAAGACTTCTTAAAAATATTTGAAAAAGCCATCCATATCACCAGCACCGACCTCGGCGAAACCTACGTGATCCGCACCATCTCTGACTTTTTTGATGAAATCCTCACCACCTGCCGCGATAAAGAGTTTGATCGCGAAGAGTACGAAAAAAACGCCATCAAAGTATTTAAACCCTATCCCCTGCTAAATCCCAACGCTGACAAAAAAGACAAACTCAAAGAAATATTCAAATACCATTACGGCAAAAACTTCATTGAAAAAGAAATTCTCTACTACAACTTCATCGAGCGCGATGTCTATTTTGTTAATGGCAAAAAAGAACTCAAAGACGAAAAAGGACACCTGATCTCGCCCCGCCCCAAACAAAAATTTGGCACAGACAAAATCCTCGCCAAAATCGATGAATTTCTCGACCATGAAACTGAAGATGATTACTTCATCAAACAACTAGAGCGACAACTCGCCCATGTCGCCCCTAGCAAACGCGCCGAACTCATCGAAAAGCGCCAAGCCTACGCCAACAACAAAAATATCTATTCCCTGCTGCTGCAATATGCCGCAGGATTTGGCAAATCCAACATCATCGGCTGGACAGCACTGCAACTCAAAGACCTGCGCCGCAACGGTGAATATGTCTATGACAAAATCATGATCGTCGTCGATCGCCTGCAACTCCGCAGCCAAATTGATTCCAAAATGCTAAACATGAACATCGACAATCGGATGTATGTGGAAGCAAATAATAAGGCAAGCTTCCAAAAAGCCCTCGAATCCGACACCCGCTTAGTAATCGTCAACTTGCAAAAATTCGGTGCAGTTGCAGAAATGCTTGCTCCTGATACCATGCAAAAACTTTCACAATTGCGTATTGTTTTCCTCATCGATGAGATCCACCGCTCCAACAGTGGCGAACAACATGAAGACATGGTCAATATCTTCGATGAACTGCAAACACCCTTTGACACACAAACCAGCCTATTCCGTACCAAAAAGAATTTAATTATCGGCTTCACCGCCACCCCTGACGATCATACTCTTGCTCGTTTTGGTGAATTTAGCGGCTACGCGGAAAGCGAAAAGCTCTGGGTACCCTTCGATTCCTACACCATGAACGAAGCAATCAAAGACGGCTTTATTCATAATCCCATTGAAAATATTATTCCTGTTGCTTCCAAAATGTTATTTGACCTTCCTCAAAACAAAATGGAAGGCTTCGAGCAACCTAATTATAAAGATGTTGATAAAAAGCAAATCTATGAAGAAAGAGAGAGAATCAGCGCGATCGCCAAATACATCGCCGATCTCCTCGTCAAAGATGTCTATCCTAAAATTCGCGGCACTGCCAAAGCCATGCTCGCCGTGTACTCAATTAAAGCAGCGATCGCCTACAAACTAGCCATTACCAAACATTTCCAAGAAATCACTAAACAGCCTAAATTTGCCAAATATGCCGAAGCCCCGATCTATGTTGTCTATTCCAGCAATCAAGACGAACAGAGCGCAACTAGCCTTAACTATGACAATAACGCTGAAAGACTTACCGAAGAAAAAGTCTTAGAAAATTTTGCCCTCAAGAAAAACGGAATAATTATCGTTGTTGCCAAGCTGCAAACAGGTTTTGACGAAAAAAGGCTGCACACCCTATTTCTAGACAAAGAAATCAAAGGTATTAGCGCCATTCAAGCAATTTCCAGAGTTAATCGCACCGCCAAACATAAACATGAATGTAAAATCGTTGATTTTTCCTACAACAATGTCAACGTCCAAAATATCAAAGAAGCCTTCGAGCATTTCTCTGATGTCGTCGTCAGTGACTTCGATCCCTTCAGTGACAAACGCATATTAGAACTGCTATTCACAATACTGAAAAAATCTGATGTCTACGAAGAGTTTTTCAATATATTTGTGGCGATCGCTAATGATGTCACTAAACAAAATGATCCCGAAAACCACCTGGATTTAGAAAGTAGCATCGAAAAATATATCGAAGCTAATCCTAAACCCACCGCCGACACCAAAGCCAAAACCGCCCAATATTTCACCATACTCAATCGCATTGAGTATGTGATTGCCCTAGAAGCAAAATACAGCGAATCGAATCTTTTAAATTTCCTCCGCCTATTCAATAAAATATACAACCAGCTACATCGCACCGATGAAGTTTAAAGATGCGATCGAAGTCTACTTTGACAATCAAATCGGCATTATTGAAGTCCAAACCCAGCCCAAAGAACCCAAGCCACCCAAGCCACCGAAAATAGCTGAGGGTAAACCGCCCTTTACAGTTCATCAATTTGATATTCTTGCGATTCTCGAAGCTCGTAACGATCAAGAAAAATTAAAAGGCGATCGCATCCAAGAATTTGCAACCAAAATAGTAGAATTCTTCGCTTACGTCCAAAATTGTGAGGAAGGTAGACGATTAGTTGTCAAAATCAATTCCAATGTCCCAGAAGAAGAGATTTATGAAGAATTTGCAAAAATCTACACCAAGTACAAAATTTTAAATAGAAAGACTGTCGGAGATTACTTTTTCAAGGAAACCGAGGATCTTGTTAATAAACTTTGTGATGATTTTGAAGTGATAGTGCGGAATACTCATTGATTGAATTTTCATATCAAAAACTATTCTGTGATTATGTCTGCGGATAAGATAAAAAAAACTTATTAAAAAAATCAAAATACAAACGAAAACTCATCATTTTGTTGACCAACAAAAACACCTCAAGCCCCTTCTCAGAAAAGATTTAAAGCATTTAAGTGGTCATGAAATCGATCGATAACTATCACCTATAACCAATGGTAGAAATAAAAAGCTAATTGTTCGCTTGGTTGCCAAGAACGATATGATGCGTGTTGATACCCTTGTGGGTGATTGAGATAAACGTAACTTGGTTGATTACCTTTAACTAGGTATAAGTTCAGGCGATCGTTTATTTTTTTGGCTGCAATCTTTAAGAGGTTTATTACATACATGGCTACCTTCAAAGTAAGACTGATTAACGAAGCTGAGGGACTTGATAAAACTATCGAAGTTCCTTCTGATGAGTACATTCTTGACGTTGCTGAAGCTCAAGGCATCGATCTTCCTTACTCTTGCCGCGCTGGTGCTTGCTCTTCTTGTGCAGGCAAAATCGTTAAGGGTGAGATTGATCAAGGCGATCAGTCCTTCTTGGATGACGAGCAAATCGAAGCTGGCTACGCTCTCCTTTGCGTAACCTATGCTCAGTCTGATTGTGAAATCTTGACCCACCAAGAAGAAGCTCTCTACTAATCGCTTCTTTTCATAAATTTTTTAAAAGCTCCGATCGCTAGTACTTTATGTGCAACGCTCGGAGCTTTTTCATTACTTCTTATTTTGAAAACTGGTTTTCTGAAAGCCTTCCGCAAACAGGTTTTCAGAAAACCAGTTTTGGGTTCTTAAGCACCTGTGGTGCTTAAGAACCCAAAACTGGTTTCTAAATTAGAATTGCTAGGTTTTGATGCAAGCTTTAACGTGAGTGGTATTTTGATGATACATTTCTCAAAGTCTAAAAAGTCTAAACTGCAAAGAGGCATCACCAATTTTGTCTGGCAACGAAGAAGAAATCGACATGGAAATGCAGGAATTACAATCCACTGCAAAATCTGCTAAGCGATCGCTACTGAATATCGCTACGATTGTGGCGATCGCCACATTGCTGAGCAAAATATTTGGATTACTGCGTCAAGTGGCGATTGCAGCAGCTTTTGGAAACGGTACTGCCTACGGTGCTTACAACTTCGCCTACGTGATTCCAGGCTTCTTGCTAATCTTACTTGGCGGCATTAATGGACCTTTTCATAGCGCAATTGTTAGTGTTTTAGCAAAACGCGATCGCAAGGAAGTTGCAGCAATCATCGATAGCATCACCACCATAGTTACGGGGATTCTCTTGCTGGTGAGTGTTGCGCTAGTAATTTTTGCGGAACCATTGATGCATCTGGTAGCACCAGGGTTATTTATCCCAGAAGCAGATTTACTCGCCAAAGGAATTACCCCTGAAACTATTCAAAACCTGAAGATTACTAAGGACATTGCGATCCAACAGTTTCAGATCATGGCTCCAATGGCAGTTTTGGCGGGACTAGTGGGGATTGGTTTTGGGGCTCTAAATGCCGCTGATGCTTATTGGCTACCTTCGGTCAGCCCTATATTTTCTAGCTTGACAGTGCTCATTGGCATCGGTGGCTTGTACATGGTAGTGGGCAGCAAAATTCTACTGCCAGAAAATGCGGTGCTAGGCGGTGCGGTGCTTGCTTGGTCAACTCTCGCAGGAGCAGTTTTGCAATGGCTTGTGCAATTACCTATACAGCTCAAAGCTGGCATGGGTGGATTTAAGCTAAGGTTTGACTTTCAACGTCCCGAGGTCAAAGAAGTCTTAAAAATTATGATCCCCGCCACTTTTTCATCGGGGATGCTGCAAATTAATGTCTGGACAGATTTATTTTTTGCTTCTTTCATTCCCAATGCAGCAGCGGCAGTTTCGGCAATGGGCTATGCAGGGTTATTAGTGCAAACCCCTCTGGGGATTTTGTCGAATGTGATTCTTGTACCGCTGTTTCCTGTTCTTTCTAAGCTAACTGATCCCGAAAATTGGGACGAACTGAAACAACGAATTCGTCAAGGACTGATGCTCACAGCTCTCACGATGTTGCCAATTAGCGCAGTGATGGTAGCACTCGCTTTGCCGATCTCTCAGGTGGTTTATGAGCGCTATGCTTTCGATGCTGAAGCATCAAAGCTAACTGCTGAAGTTCTAATGGCTTATGCGGTTGGCATGTTTGTTTATTTAGGTCGGGATGTCTTGGTGCGAGTGTTTTATGCCCTTGGCGATGGCGACACGCCTTTTAAGATCAGCATTGTGAATATTTTCCTGAATGGACTATTTGATTATTTGTTAGTCCAAAGATTTGGAGCAGCAGGAATAGTTTTGGCAACAGTTGCCGTAAATGTGATCTCCATGCTAGCAATGATATATTTCCTCGATCGCCGCCTGAATGGGATGCCTCTAAAAAGCTGGAGCAAAACCCTATTGGGTTTAGTTATCGCCAGCGTGATCGCAGGTGGTGCAAGTTGGGGCGTTTATCATTTGCTCAGTCAGAGTTTTGATAGTTTTGGCGCTGTGGCAAGATTTGGTGCAGAGTTGGGTGGTTTATTGCTAGCCAGTGCGATCGGGTTTACTATTTTTGGTGCGATCGCTGTCCAAATGAAAATCCCTGAGATCAAAGCCCTAACCAATCAAATCAAGCGTCGATTTTCACGTTAAGCAAATAAAGCAGAGCGGCGCTTCGCGCCGCTCTGCTTTATACCAAAAAACAAAATAGCTACGACATTTTGTTTTTTAACCCTTACTAGGTTTGGTTTTTATAGCAACGCAAGAGATAGATAGGACAAATCAAAACCCAAAAGGTGAGTGGCAGAGCGAAGCTCTGCCACTCACCTTTTGGGTTTTATGTCCTAAGCAACGCTTACATAGCTATAATTCGCAAAAGTATTAACACACTTTTGTGAATTGGGATGATTTGGGTTAGGTAGCGCTTGCCGCATTAATAGACATTGCATCCGAGATATAACAAACTCCGCCAAACTTTTTGGTAACTGGCTTCAGCTTTTCAACCAAAGTCTTCGTTTTGTCTTCTAAAAAGAAAGCAATCACATAGTCATTTTCCAACATACTCATATCTAGATCACCCGAATTTGTACCACTGACTCCCTTACCGACGACATTACGAATCACGGTGTAGTTTAAAACCCCAACTTTTTCTAAAACCTTGATAATTTTGTGTGATTCAACAGAATCAGATACTATTTCGATTCTTTTAACAGCTTGCATAATTTTATTTCTACTAAATTTCTACTAAATTCTTGTTAATTTTTTCGCTAAATTTTTTGACCGATAATCAACAGAATTGGCGACAGATTTGAGCCGCCAATATCTCCTAAGTTGTTGCCCAAAACATATTAATCACATACATGTACAAAGGAATCCCCACAATGATATTGAAGGGAAAGGTGACTGCTAAAGCTGTTGAAACATAGAGGCTAGGATTGGCTTCTGGCACGGTGAGACGCATCGCAGCAGGTACAGCGATATAGGAAGCACTGGCGCATAGCACTGCAAACAATAGTGCGTCTCCCTGAGACATAGAAATTAACTTAGCGATCGCAATGCCAACACCCGAGTTCAAGATGGGCATCAACACGGCAAAAGCAATTAAGAAAAAGCCTGTTTTTTGCAAATCCTTAATGCGTTTCGCCGCAACTAAACCCATATCCATCAAGAAGAAGGTCAACACACCGTAAAACATATCTTGAGTAAAGGGTGACAACACATGCCAACCTCTTTCGCCAGTCAAGCAGCCAATGAGCAAACTACCGACGAGCAAAAATACTGAGCTATTGAGAAAAGCTTCACGTAGCACCTCTGACCATGCAAATTCGCTAGTTTCACCTTTTTTGGCTTTTTCTTCTGCCGTAAATAGGCTTACGAGAATGAGTCCGACAATGATCGCGGGAGACTCCATCAGTGCTAAAGCTGCCACCATATAGCCATCAAAGGAAATACCTAATTGCCCCAAAAATGAACTTGCCGTAATAAAGGTAACGGCACTGATCGAGCCATAGGTTGCCGCGATCGCCGCCGCATTGTAAGAATCAAGTTTGATCTTGAGAATAAAAAATGAATAGACAGGTACGATGCAAGCCATTAGGATTGCTGCTGCCATCGTCAAAATCACTTCTTGGTTGATACCGCTTTTAACTAGCTCAACACCGCCCTTAAAGCCGATCGCCAATAGCAGATATAGCGAGAATAATTTCGGGATTGGCGGCGGGATTTCTAAATCTGATTTAATCAACACCGCTAACATGCCTAGAAAAAAGAACAGGATTGGCGGGTTGAGAACATTAGAAACAATTAGGTCTAAATCCATTTGGACAGATCCATTAAAAATAAAAGGATTTTCTAAAACAATTCGTACATCATGTCAGTCTACAGAATTGTATGGCGATCGCCAGTCGTGTCTTGTTATATATTTAGCTTTATTAAGCTAGTTCCACAATATAAACATGACATTTCTTAGAGGTACAGCGATTGTCGAGACTGAGAAGGGAATCATACTTGGTGAAAGTAAATCAGGCAGAATCTTGCTCCCAGGGGGAAGAGCCAAAAGTGGAGAATCAAGATTTTTAGCGGCTGTTCGCGAACTTAGGGAGGAGACTACATTAAAAGCAACTTGCGCTAAAACGTTATTTGAATATAAAGATTTGCGAGATTTTCATAAGATAGTATGGGTCGCAGCTTATGGCAGCCCTAAAGCCAAAGATGATTTAGTAGCTATACATTATTGCGATCAATCTAATATTTCAAAATTTGATTCGGCTTTAACTAACGCAACTCGGAACATACTAAATCTCTTCTGGAAATATAAATTTGAAAATGAAGACTTGTTCAAATCCCTTGAAATAGCTAATTTACAAGAAATAGTAACGCACAAGTCAAGAAGCATTATTTGAGTTTGATAACATAGAACAAATTATGATTTTTGGGAGAATATCAAGATGACAGTGATCGCGCCTCCCCCCATCAAACAACAGGCAGATTTAGCAGATACTCGATCCCAACAACTGATCACCGATCAGTGGATTAGTGCAACGTGGGACGAGTTTGTGCAGGTTCTCGAAAATCCTCTGTATGCAGAATCTCGTTGCTATTACGACACTAATCAAATTAAGCAAATGAGGATTGAAACTATGCCTGTGGGTTCAGAACATGCTGATGACAATACTCTGATCATCTTTGCGATTAGTTTATACTGCACATTAAAAAATATTCCCGCGAGAGGTTTGACCAATTGCAGCTATGTCAAAACAGGATGTAAAGGCTGTCAGCCAGACATCTCGTACTACATTGGTGAAGTTTCAGCCCGCGCACCTCGCAGTAGTTCCATCGTCAGTCTCGATGAATCACCTGCACCAAATTTGGTGATTGAAATATCTAGTTCCACGATCAATGATGATTTAGGAAAGAAGCGCTTGCTGTATGAGCAGTTAGGTACTAGTGAATATTGGGTGATTGATGTCCAAGAGGTGAAAATTATCGCCTTAGAAATGTTGGAAAATGGTGGCAGTCGTCAAATTACCTCATCTAAATTATTAGGTGGACTAGAGATCGCTGATCTCGAAGCTGCACTAAAACTCAGTCGCGAAAAATCTCAATCTGAAGTTGGGGCATGGCTATTACAGCGCTTTGCACTCTAAAGCCCGAAAAGAAAGTTGCGGCGCGAAACACCTCAACTCTCTTTTCGGGTTTATAAAATTCGATGAGTATTTTAAATGAGGCGCTATACTATCTTTAGACATTAAACTGCATACTATTTTCTAATTTAGTTGCTTACCTTCCTTTAAACATTCATAGTTGGAAAAATGAGCGAACCAACTCCCTACGAAAAATTAGGAGTCAACGACGAAGCCTCCTTTGAAGAAGTGCGCGATGCACGCGATCGCCTATTGCGCGAAAATGAGGGGGATGAGTCTCAACAAGAAATTATCGAGGTTGCTTACGATGCCATCCTCATGGATCGTCTACGCGCCCGAAAAGAAGGCAAGATCGCTGTCCCCGATCGCATTCGATATCCTGAACGGCTATCAGCGGCGATCCCCGCTTCTCTCCAGAATAATACGCAGCGTCGCGCCCCATCTTGGCTGTCGAGATTATGGGACAGCCCTAGCCAAAAAGATATTTATATTTCTCTAGGGATTTTTGCGGGACTTAGTGCAGTCAGCTTTTTCATACCCGCAGTCACGACTACATGGCTATCGTTTGGGTTGATTGCCAGTGTTATTTTGCTAACCCGCAAAGAAAATCGATTTGGGCGAGCTTTGCTGATATCCCTATCAGGAATTACTGTCGGAGTATTGTTAGCAACTTTAACTAATCAAGTTTTAATAGTATCCCGTTTGGTAGGAGGTGGATTTTTTCCTAGTCCGATCCAGACAGTAATTATTTTGTTGGTGATGTGGCTTCATGCTTGTTTCTTAAGATAAAAGCGATTAGCTGTTAGTGATTAGCTGTTAGCTGTTTAGAGTGCTTTGCAATCTTTGGTAAACTCAAATATATTTTAAAAGCCTTGCAAAGCAGGGCTTTTAAAATATATTTGGACAAGCTAATCGCTAAAAGCTAACGACCAATCGCCAATAATTTCAAAAAGATAAAACACTTATGTCACCTACATTTTTTGGGATCGCACAACTTAATCCCGTAATTGGTGACTTGCTCGGTAACTGCGATCGCATCCTAACTGCTGTCCAGAAATTAGCTAAACAAGGGGTGCAGCTAGTGCTGACACCTGAGCTGTCAATTTGTGGTTATCCACCTCGTGACTTGTTGATGAATCATCAATTTGTGCGCGATATGGAAACTGCGATCGCTGAGCTTGCTAGTAAACTTCCCCCCGATGTTGCAGTGCTAGTGGGAACAGTATCAGTAAACCCTCAGGCTAATCAATCGGGAGGAAAACCTCTATTTAATAGTGCAGCCCTATTGCAAGATGGCAGGGTTCAGCAAGTTTTTCATAAGCGGTTGTTGCCAACCTATGATGTATTTGATGAAGATCGTTATTTTGCGGTGGGAAATGGGAGCAATGTTTTTACACTCAATCTGAAAGGGGGAGCCTCTCTAAATATAGGTGTAACCATTTGTGAAGATATTTGGAATGACGAAAAATTTTGGGGAAAGCGTAACTATGCTGATGATCCTGTTGCTGAACTAGCTACGAATCATGAATTAGATTTGCTGCTCAATTTATCGGCTTCACCCTATGCGGTTGGTAAGCAGAAGTTACGCGAATCGATGCTAAGTCATAGTGCGATCATGCATAACTTGCCGTTGCTTTATGCCAATCAAGTTGGGGCAAATGACGATCTGATTTTTGATGGGCGGAGTATGGCTTTTAACAGTCAAGGCAAAATAATTGCAAGAGGTAAGGGCTTTGAAGAAGATTTACTGGTAATTAATCTAGATGAAGTAAGCCTTGATTTATCCAGATACGAAAGTGATGACGCAGAAATTTTTGCGGCTCTGGTGCTTGGTGTGCGTGACTATGTTCAGAAATGTCGATTTCGTCAGGTGGTGATAGGGTTAAGTGGCGGCATCGATTCGGCTCTAGTCGCCGCGATCGCAGCTGAGGCGATCGGGAAAGAGAATGTGCTGGGTGTGCTGATGCCTTCTCCCTACAGTTCTGCACATTCGATTACCGATGCGATCGCCTTAGCGCAGAATTTAGGGATCTCTACGCAAACAATTCCAATTCAACCAATGATGGAAGCCTTTGACGCTAGTCTTAGTAATCTATTTGCAGGACAAACTAGTGATGTCACGGAAGAGAATTTGCAGTCGAGGATTCGCGGTAGTTTGCTGATGGCAATCTCTAACAAATTTGGTCATTTACTCCTTTCTACAGGTAACAAGTCAGAAGTTTCAGTGGGTTACTGCACGCTTTATGGTGATATGAATGGTGGGCTTGCTGCGATCGCTGATGTCCCTAAAACAAGAGTATTTTCTATCTGTGAATGGCTAAATCGTACTAGTTCTCTTTTGATGATTAAGCAAGAGAATAGCGAAGTAATTCCTGTGAATATTATCACCAAGCCGCCCAGCGCGGAGCTTAAGCCAGACCAACTAGATCAAGATTCTCTTCCTCCCTATGACATCCTTGATGATATTTTGCATAAGCTGATTAATCAACATCTCGCGGCTGCGGAAATTATTGCCACAGGGCATGATCCAGCGATCGTTGATCGCGTAGTGCGCTTAGTCAAAATCGCAGAATTCAAACGCCGTCAAGCTGCCCCAGGGTTGAAAATAACTAATCGTGCTTTTGGCTCTGGCTGGAGAATGCCTATCGCCAGTAAAGTCACCTCATTATAGACTTTTGAGCTTTTTAGAGCAGCACATCCTACGAACGGACTTCTCAAAAATTATTTTGGATTGATATTGGCTATCGATTTCCAAGAACTTGTTGGCATCTCTATCTATGGGAGTAAGGAGTCTCAGACAGGAATATTGAGAAAGATATACAATGTAAGGCTAAGGCTAATGTACCTAACGATTGATTTGTATATTTATTCCTTCCAGCTCTTTGCGATTAAGTTCAAACCAGTAAATTTTTAGCAATGTTTCTTCGCAACACTGTTAAAAATTTTATTGAGCTTTGTTTGATTGTAAACAGCTATAAGAAATGGGTTCTTACAGCACTTTGCGCTCAAACCCAAATCAAGAAGTTTTTTGAAAGTTTTGCCAAGCAAAACTTTCAAAAAACTTCTTGTGATTCGTTTGCTCGATAATTTCTGTAATCTCTCAGATTGTTTCTATAAAAGTATTTGTAAAGCAAATTACATCGCTTTGCCTATGGCAAAAGTGAAAAGTTTAATTTGATATTCGTTATATTAGGCTTAACTAAATGTATACAGTTTTAGAAGCGATCGCAACTGCGAATCCCCCTTATAAACTAACACAGGCAGAAGCTGCGGACTTTATGTTAAAGACCTTAGTACAGGACAAAAAGTTGCAAAAGTAGACAGGAAGGGGTTTTATAAAAGATAACCACATCGCAAATAAAACCCCTATGAAAGAGATTAACCTATTTCGCGAAAAGTTGCATGAACATCTG
>JBIKYZ010000409.1:0-3587 GCA_044354985.1 Pseudanabaena sp.
AGGTAAATATCGCAGGCTGAGCAAGGATTATGAATTTTATGAGAATGCCTCGGAATCGTTTATCTATATGGCTTTGATTCGCAAAATGCTTAGAAATCTTACTGCTATCAATTCTTAAATGCTTTCTAAGACATAAAACCCCAAATAAAAGTGGCTATAATAGCTTGGGAATGACTGGATCGCGATCGCTACAAAATAAAATAGAATGTAAGCTGAATCTAAATCCCTAGATTAAAAGTGCGTTTTAGGAGCGATTTGGGCAATGTCTGCAAGTAATACGAAGTTCGCAACAAGTTGGCTAAAGAATTTAAAGACAAATTTTTGGAATTGGCGGACGATCGCCCAGTTAATTTTTTTAGTGATCGTGATTACTTGCAGCATTTTGGCATGGAATACACTCGCTCGAAATATGCGAAATTCAGGGTTAGCGATTAGTTTTGACTTTCTCGGCGATCCTGCTTCCTTTGATATTGCCGATTCGCCCTTTCCCTACAAGGCTTCGGATAGTTATACAGTTGCTTTGCAGGTCGGATTGCTGAATTCTCTGAAAGCGATCGCTGTCAGCATTATTTCCGCCACAGTTGTCGGAGTAACGGTTGGAGTCTCGAGGTTGTCAAATAATTGGTTAGTCAAACAACTTGCACGGGTTTATGTGGAAATTCTGCGTAATACGCCGCTACTATTGCAACTGTTTTTTTGGTACTCAGCAATCTTTTTGACGCTTCCAACTGCTAGCGATCGCATCTCGTTGGGATTTGCAACTCTTGCTAAAGATGGCATCACGATCGCTGCCTTGAAAATGACTTTGAGTTCGGAGTTTTGCGCTCTAGTCTTGGGCTTAACCATGTTTTCCAGTGCCTTCATTGCGGAAATTGTGCGTGGTGGGATTCTTTCGGTTCCGAAAGGTCAAACGGAAGCTGCTAAAGCTTTGGGGTTAAGCAACTTCCAAACGATGCGAAAAATTGTTTTGCCGCAAGCATTGCGCGTTATCATTCCATCACTGACTAGTCAATATGTGAACATTGCTAAAAATTCTAGCCTAGCGATCGCGATTGGTTATACCGATATTTATCGAATAGCATCTACAACAATTAATCAAACTGGAAGACCTGTAAACGTGATTCTGATTATCATGGGGGTATATCTCGCCATGAGTTTGACCATTTCCGCAAGTATGAATTTACTCAATCGCCAGTTCCAAATTGTTGAACGCTAATCCAATTAAAAGAGTAACGGCGGCGCTTTGCGCCGCCGTTACTCTTTTAATTGCACGCAAATTAAATAAGATTCTGATATGAACAAGCAAAATATTTTAGTTTGGTTCCGCAATGACTTGCGATCACATGATTGCGAAACCTTATATCGGGCTTCGCAAGATGCACAACAGACGAGCGCGAAGATATTTCCTGTGTATTGTTTTGATACCGCCCATTTTGACAAGACACACTTTGGTTTCGAGAAAACAGGAGCATTTCGCGCCAAATTTCTGATTGAAAGTATCGTAAATTTACGGGAAAGTTTGCGATCGCTTAGTTCTGATTTGATTGTTCGCGTCGGTCATCCTGATCAAGTTTTGCCTGGATTAGTGCAGCAACTAGAAATTAGCGCGGTCTACTATCATGCAGAAGACACCACTGAGGAGAAAACCTTAGAAAAGAAACTAGGTTCTATACTTAAAAAGCAGAACGTTAGTTTCAAGAGCTTTTGGGGAAGCACATTAATTCATCTCGATGACTTGCCATTTGGGGATATTGCAAAGCTTCCTGAACTTTTCACTCACTTTCGTAAGCAAGTTGAAGCTAATCTTACAGTTCGTGAAGTTTTCCCTTCACCTGATCGCCTTCCTTCCCTTCCCGAAGATACTGAGATCGGTGAAATTCCGACTTTAGCAAGGCTCGGACTTAAAGAACCTGCACCATGCGATCGCGCTGTATTGCAATTTGAAGGCGGTGAGACTAAAGCTCTGGAAAGACTAAAGCATCACTTTTGGGATAGCGATCGCTTACAAGTTTATAAGCAAACTCGGAATGGAATGCTCCATGCTGATGATTCTTCTAAGTTCTCCCCTTGGTTGGCATTAGGTTGTATTAGTCCACGCTATGTATATGCTCAAGTCAAAAAATATGAATGCGATCGGCTAGCCAATGACTCAACCTACTGGCTAATTTTTGAACTGCTCTGGCGCGATTATTTCCGTTTTGTGGCAGCAAAACATGGTGATAGGTTATTCTATCGTTCAGGTTTGCGTGGTACAGATATACCATGGAAACAAGATTGGAAACGATTCGAGCTATGGCAAACAGGAAATACAGGCTTTCCCTTAGTTGACGCAAATATGCGCGAACTCGCAGCTACAGGCTTTATGTCCAATCGTGGTCGTCAAAATGCAGCAAGTTTTCTCACCAAAAATCTTGGTATAGATTGGCGAATGGGTGCTGAATGGTTTGAATCACTACTCATCGATTACGATCCTTGCAGTAATTGGGGTAATTGGAACTATACCGCAGGGATTGGTAATGACGCGAGAGGTTTTAGATTCTTTAATATCAATAAGCAAGCTAAGGACTATGATCCGCAAGGGAAATACGTCAAGCGTTGGCTACCAGAGCTTATGGAGATTCCTGCCACTAAAATTCATCAACCTTGGCAGCTTTTAGCAGTTGAGCAGAAGCGTTTTAATGTTCGTCTTGGGGTTGACTATCCCCATCCTGTTGTCGATTTGTTTACGTCCGCAAAAGCAAATGAAGAAATTTATAATAATTCCGTCTATCTTTGATAGATGTGGAATAGATATCTCAACTCTTCCATATTTTTATTAAGCGATTGATCCAAATCCTCAAAATAACATTGCCACTTTGAGGATTTACGCCCCTTGCTGAGTTGTATTTTCAATTCTCGAAAGTGAAGTTATCCCAAAGCACAAAATGGCTACGCTATTTTGTGCTTTGGGATAAACACAGTAGAATTTCTATCTATTTTGATTGGACTCTGAAGGGATTTGATTCATAGCTTCTGGTGTTGTAAAAGGTAAAACTGCATCGCGATCTTTATTTTCTACAGTTGCAATCGGTTTGGATTGATAAAATGACATCGATCCTACGATAGGAATAGTTGAGGGGCAGCCTTCAGTTTTAAACCAAACCCTCTTACCTGAATATAAATCCTCCGTAGCAAGACCTTCAGAAACTATACAATGCCTACGAATATCGTGAAGTGCAAAAGCACCCATGCTTTCAGATAGCACTTGACTTACTGAATCTATATAGCGATTGTTGATATGCAGATCGCGATAGACTCCCTGAGTCACGTTGCGATTGTAGAGACTAGCTGAAGTCCCTACCTTGAGATTGTATTTCTCAAACATCCAATTAGGAACATAGTAATTGTGCGATTCTCCCGTAGCATTTTTGAAGGTGACAATATTGCCAGCAATCTTTTCGATTACTTGGGGAGTTGTCTCATCTAACTCACCTTACGCAGATAGAAAATCCAGAGATTTGATTTAGATAAAAGAGTCTGAGAATGTATACTGAAACAAAGTTTGAACGTAATTGCTTCATCGAAACTAAACCAAGAGTAGCACATAG
>JBIKYZ010000410.1:0-3575 GCA_044354985.1 Pseudanabaena sp.
TTTCTTTTGTCAAGATGAAACAAGGATTGGTTTGAAAACTATCAGTGGTCGTAAAATCACTGCCCATGGGGTCAAACCCAAGGCAAAAGTCCAGTGGCAGTTTCTAGCTACATGGCTATACAGTATCGTCGAACCTGCCACGGGAGAAAGCTTTTTCTATGAATTTAGTCATCTCAATACCGACTGTTTTCAAATATTTCTTGACCTTATATCAGAGGAATGTGCGGACAGCATCCTCATAATGCAAGTCGATCAAGCTGGTTGTCATCGGGCTAAGCGCTTACGATTGCCGCAAAACATTATTTTGATATTTCAGCCTGCTCATTCTCCAGAATTAAACCCGATTGAACGAGTTTGGTTACATTTGAAGCAAGGTTTGCGGTTTACTTTACCCAAAAATATGGATGAGTTAAGGCTTTTGGTCAAGAATCGTCTTTCCGAGATGACTAAATCTGTCATTGCCTCCCTTGTCGGTAGAGATTCTATACTCGATGCTCTATCTGTTGCCTCTCTTTTGTGTTTTGGTATTAAAAACCAAACACTGTAAGGGTTTTAAAAACACAAAATGGCTTAGCCATTTTGTGTTTTGGTATCAGTATTGAAGCTGTTTGATCACGAGTAGAGTTATATCGTCATAAACTCTACTTAAACCGATAAAATTCTTAAGATTCTGAATAATTGCTTCACAAATTAACTGAGCAGATTCTTGGCGATGATTTTGAACAAGCTGACATAAACGTTCTAGTCCATAGAACTGGCGATTGGGATTTTCTGCTTCTGTAATACCATCTGTATAGAGCACAACAATATCTTCTGGATTAAGATTAATTTCAGCTTGCATGATAAATGAACTAATATCCGCCTCTAAACCAAGGGGGAAACCCAAATCATTGGTATCGATGCGCTCCACTGTCCCATCAGCTCTGACTACGATTACCTCTTCATGTTGTCCAACTAAACTGAGTTGTCCTTTAAAATAATCAATCAACAGAAGCGTCATGTTTTTGTCAGAATTCATCCTTGTAACATTTTCATACAGTACAGTGTTCAAAGCTTTAAGAACCCGAATGGGATCTTTTTCCTGTAAAACGCTCATAGTTAGCACTGCTGTTTGTGCCATGATCATCAAAACACCACTTTCTAATCCATGTCCAGTGACATCCCCAATGCCAATTTTGACCCGTCCATAGTGATGTAAAACATCGTAATAATCACCACCAACTTCATTGGATGGTTCCATAAATCCTGAAATATCAAGCTCCTTGATCGTTTCCAGTTCCTCATCTAGAGGTAGCATCATCTGCTGTAAGCGTCGTGTCACATCAAGTTCAGAACTCATCCGCAGGTTTTCTTCCTGCAATCGTTCATTCAAATAGGTGATTTCAGAGTTAGCTGATTTTAGATCTTGGGTTCTTTGTTCAACTCGGCTCTCAAGTTGTTGATTTAACTGTTGTAAAGATAATTGGGCTAGGCTGCGTTCTTTTACAAAACCTTTAACCCGAAAAATAATGATCGTTGCTGTTACTAATAAAATAGGAAAACTCAATCCTGTTAGTAACAATGATTGAAACAAAAACTGACGATAGCGATCAAGACTATTCTCAGTTTCCATTAATATCGCATTTCGAGTTGTTAATATGCCATCGGCGTAGATTTGTTTTAGAGATTCATATTCTGTTCCCGATAAAATCTGCATTGCCTCTTGCGCTTTGCCTTGACGCACTAAATCAAATGATTTTGTCTCCAAATCAACAAGCTTGAGATTAGCCTCATCAGTCTTTTTGGCATTGGCATTATAAGTATTAGGAGTTTGTTCGATAATTTGCTTGATTGTAATTTCTAGCTGCGACACAAATTGATTGTATCGAGATTCCCATTTAGAATCGCCTGTTCCAGCGTACATACGTGCTGACATCGTTAGCACTTCATCGTAGTAAATAATTTGGTTGCTCAAATTTTGTAATTTAAATTGATTGGAGATCGCTTTGTCAAAGGCTTGATACGTTGACCAAACATTCCATGCGGAGGCTCCAAATAATAGTCCACTAAATCCTAAGGAAAGACTGATAAAAGCTATAAGGTGAGAGCCTGAAGTCACTTTTTTTGTTTTTTTAGGACTATTCATTTTTGGGCTACTCTTGAGCTTTAATACCTGCATATATTAGTGTATAAAAAAAAGCAGAATTGGCTCGAAGAGCCAATTCTGCTTTTTAATTAATCTCTTCGCGTTTTTCTCGAAAACCTAACTCGATTAAAGCTTTGCGAATCTTTGCTTTAGAAGGTTGAACTTTTGGCATAGCAAGATTAAACTCACGAGATGTTTCTAACATTTGCCTGATTAAAATATCTAGCAAGTTGTCATCTACATCATCAGGAGCCTGCTCGATCCTGCCCTGATATGCCAAGGTATAAAGCTCTAAATGATGCTTACCCATTATTTTTGCCAATTTCCTTAAAGTCTCAGGAGTTGGACAAGTTCCTTTAAAGCAAGCTCCTCTGAGTCTTGGTTGTGGTACGCCTGTTAATTCGGCAAGGTGATTCATACTAATGTCTTGCTCTTCTAAATATTGAAGAACATAGAGCCCTAGGGGAGAGCAATCATCAGTTTTGACTTGTAACCTTGGTGGCATCGCTTAATATAAAAAAAATTTGTTAGATTTTCAAGTAACTAGTTAATCTAACAGAAATGATTTTATACCAATTATTAGGCGCAGGGACAATTCATGAATTGTCCCTAATTATTTTATCGCCAAGTACCATGAAAACCCATTGGTACAATACTGGGCAGAGCTAGACGACAAACTGGTTCTTGTTCAAGGCGATCGCTATCAAATACCCAGACTTCTGAACATTCGCGATCGCCATCAAATACAACAGTGATCACATAGCCATTGTCAGGATTGGATAGATCAGGTGCAAAAATTGGCTCCATCGGATAGCGATTTGTGCCGAGATTGGCTTCGGTGAGAGTATGAGTTTGGTTGTCATATCGAGCGATCGCACCAAATATTTCTTGATTGATGACAGCATCAGGTCGATGTATCGAAAGATAGGTATAGCGAGCTGTTTGTCCAACTTGCGAAGGCGCAACACTAGGAAAATCACAACCGCGATCACATAATTGCGAAGACTCCAAAAATTTGCCTGTGGCTGGGTTGAGGCGCATTTGCCAGAGAGTTCCTTTGGCAATGGTTTTCGTTTTGCCAGAGGCGATTTCTTTGAGATATTGATTGGTAGTAAAATCTGAATAGCGAACTAAATCAAAGACAAGATTGCCATCGCGATCGCCGTAACCATTGCCAAAATGCCACTGAAACCAAGGCTCAGCATTGCTGCGACAGACCAATTCAAGATTGTGGCGATTAAATACTAAAATCTCTGTTCCTTCTTGGGGCTTCCATTGTAAGGATTCACTATAACTTTTGAGATTGAGCAATACAGGAAATACAGGTAGTGTTTCAGATTTGTTGTAAGATAAAAGACTGAAATTTGCAATAGACCAAGAAAAAAGCATGGTATTAGAAGCAGTTGAATGTCCAACCTGTGGAGGAGTAGATATTCATAGACATGGACAA
>JBIKYZ010000161.1:0-11868 GCA_044354985.1 Pseudanabaena sp.
ACTTAATTCTAAGCTCAATCACTTCGCTCTCAAATCCAAATTATATATCAAGGCTTTGCAGCAATCTCACTTGGAATGGCAGTCTCTGAAACCTTTTTAGGCTTCTGCGTAACATGAGGCTTTAACTATAAATTCACGAGTGGTATTTTCCCAAGCTCGATAATGAGCAATGTCAATTGGAGATAATTCAAGTAGTTGCTTTCCTCTTTCTTTCTGACGCTTTAGCAGAAAAATCCCCTCTGATGTCGAAACTAGAGAATCGATCATTTTTTCTTCCTTAATAAATGAATTTTGTGTCATTCCGATCTGTTTTTCAACTATTTAGTACTCATCTAAAAAAGAATTTACAGCTTTTTGTTTCCATTCTGGAAGTTGAATTGCTTGTTCGTCAAGGTACTTTATAAGTGAAGCATGGGATGCCTTTAAAATTTTTCTTGTAACTTCCCTAATAAAATCAAACTTTTCACCAACATAATTGTTTGATATAACTAATGAATCAAAAAATGGACGCTTTAGTTTTGTGGAAGATGTTTTTTGTCTGTTTTGTTGAATATATGAAGATGTATAAGTTCCTCCATGATGAACTAATAAATTCCGATCTCTTAGCAAATTATTATAAATTTCTATATCATCTTTAGAAAAAGGGGAGATCATAATTAATGCTCGATAAAGCGCATTAATTTTTTGTGCTGTGCCAAAATCATATTTTTCTGCAATAAGAAAACCAATATTGTATAAGAAAGTATTACCTAGTTCGAGTGCTTTAGTTGAATCAACGCTAATATCATAATTACTTTTTGCCAGATTATTAATTAGTGACGATTCTATATTTATAATTGATGCAAAGTGATCTTTACAAAAAGCCTCAAAGTATGACACTAAACCAATTAAGCATAACTCATTTAAATGAGGGCTATTTTTATCTGACTGATTTAAATAAATCTTTTCTAATCCATCAAGTTGAAACCCAATAAAAAAAGGTGCTGTTGGGACTCCACCAGAAAACAAATCTAGCCAGTCGTAGGATTCCTGTTCTGGATACATGAATTTAGATATGAATAAGTTCTTAAGTAGCGTAACTCAAAAGTATTAATTAGATAAAATATTTTCGGTGCAATTTGTTAACGTAGATTGTATAAGTAGGGATCGCATTAGTTGTTCTAAAGTAAATATTAGCCGATCTCCTATCGATCATATACTTCTGGCTCAACATCTGGAACCTTAGCCAAAATCGCCTCATACTTTGCCCGACTTCCCCTCTTAGCCCGTTCCTTAAGATACCCCTCAGTCATCAAAGCCGCAATTTTTTCAGCGATCGCTGACGACACAAACTGATCGATAGAAATTCCATCACGATTTGCAAGCTCATTCAAGCTTTTATGTAGCGAATCTGGAATCTGAATATTAACAATGCTCATGATCACTTACCTATCAAACGTAAGAACTCCGAAGGCTCAAGCGTTTTTAAACCAAACTGCTCAACACCAGCAAAATCGCGAGTGTTATATGTAATTATACTCTCACATCCTGCTTTGACCGCAAGCTCCAACACCATATCGTCCTTGGGATCTCTTAAAAACGGTCGCCACAGAAAGAAAATCTCATGGTGCATACCAACCGTGCAGTAAAAATCAAGAATATCATCTACTTCATCTCTTCCCAAATAAAGATTTGACAATTCTCGAAATAACACCTCCGTGTATTCAAATACCAGAGGTACTGACAAATGAATATCAAAATACTCTGTACCGATCAGAGTTAATAGCTGAAATGCCTTGCCTCGTCTAGATCTCAATCCAGCAACAATAACATTCGTATCAACAACAATTTGAGGTCTCACGTCTCACCATAACAGGATATTTTGTTAATACAGATTACATGAAAGGCGATCACCTAGATATTGACATTTGCTATCTAAAGCGATCACAAGTCTAAACTAAACTCAGGCAATATATCCTCATAAGATTAGCGATCGCCTTGAGGAGATAGATTTTTGATACGATCAGGTTTGACTTAAATCAAAATCTGGAGTAATTTTCCCAATGACTTGTTCTGAACCATTTAGCATTCATCAGCTTTCTGCCAAAGACATAGCACTTATGGAAGAATTATTGGCTGTCTTTGGTGAAGCTTTTGATGATTTTGATACCTATAGCTCGTCTCGTCCAAGCGGGGCGTATCTTAAGCGGTTACTAAGTAGTGATTATTTCATTGCACTTGCATCTTTAAAAAATGGAGCAGTCGTTGGAGGTCTCGCCGCATACGAACTTCAGAAGTTTGAGCAAGAGCGTAGTGAAATTTATATTTACGATCTGGCTGTAGCAGCAGAGCATC
This sequence comes from Pseudanabaena sp., assembly GCA_044354985.1. Taxonomy (GTDB): domain Bacteria; phylum Cyanobacteriota; class Cyanobacteriia; order Pseudanabaenales; family Pseudanabaenaceae; genus Pseudanabaena. Next base: position 2,335 of record JBIKYZ010000161.1, read on the forward strand.
GACGGGAAGGAATTGCCACAGCCTTAATTCAGGAATTAAAGAAGATTGCTGTTGAGAGAACTGCCTAGATTATTTACGTACAGACCTCGTCGATGACCCTGCGATCGCACTCTATACAAAGCTTGGTGTGCGCGAAGATGTGCTTCATTTTGACATTGCTGTTGACGATAGTATCCAAAATCAAAAAATCTAATTTGACTATTGACACTGTACCGTCTGGACGGTATAGTTGTTTTCAAGACAAGTCAATTGTCTTGAATTTTTAGTATTCGGGCAGAAGTTCATGGCAGAGGCTTTAGAGATAGGCAAGCGATCGCGATCGGCGACGCGAGAATCACTGCTCAATGCAGCAGGTGAAGTCGTTTTGCGCTTTGGGGCGGACGCTTTGACCCTTGATGCAGTTGCTAAAGAAGCAGGTGTAAGTAAAGGCGGATTGCTCTATCATTTCCCTAATAAAGAAGCTCTACTGACGAGTATGGTCGCAAACCTGATCGCCGAGTTTGAGCAGTTATTAGAGATAGAACTCGTTCGCGAAGGTGATCTCACAGCCAAGGGTGCTTGGTTACGGGCTTACATCAGGGCTGGAGATACATTCGATCGCCAGAATGCCGCAATTCAGGCTGGATTGTTAGCAGCAGTCGCTAAAGATAGCAAACTCCTCCAACCATTCCAAGAAGCCTGTAATCAGTGGCATCAACAAGCCTGTAATTGTGGCATTGCTCCACTCAAGGCAGGGGTAATTCTCTTAGCTGCGGATGGACTTTCTTGGAATCAGTTACTAGGGCTTAACTGTATTTCTGATGAGGAGCGATCGCAACTGATCGGGGAACTCATTCGGATGACTTATACCGAATAAGTGAGAAAATCTAGATCCCCCTCAATCCCCCTTTTTAAGGGGGAAGAAGATCATTCTCCCCCCTTAAAAAGGGGGGCTGGGGGGGATCTCTTAGGGATTTTGTCCGTAGAAAGTAATTCTTAAATAGTTTCCGAAGCTTGCTAAATTTCTTTGAAATGGATTAGTAAAATATGACATCTCAATCTTTCATTAACTCCCGCCTTCTTTGGCTTGGGGGAATTTTCCTTGCGACTCTAGCTACAGGAATTTCTATTTATAGCGTCGTCTCTTCTAGCAAGCCCAATATTACCAATAACACTTCAGCGATCGCTAGTGCGCCTCTGCCCGTAACGGCACTAGGTCGATTGGAACCTGAAGGAGAAGTCATGCGTTTAGCGGCTCCTGTAACTCTAGATGGCGATCGCTTAAAGGAATTGCGCGTCCAAGTGGGCGATCGGGTGAAAGCAGGGCAGATTATCGCTGTACTAGATGCTAGCGATCGCTTTGCTGATGAAGTGGCGCAAGCCAAGGCTCAGGTGGAGATTGCTCAAGCGGAATTCGCAAGAGTGAGTGCTGGTGCAAAACAGTCGGAAATTCAAGCTCAAGAAGCATCGATTTTACGATTGCAAGCAGATTTGCGCGGTAGTGAGGCTTCCCAATCGGCGACGATTTCCCGTTGGCAATCGGAAGTTCGTACTGCGGAGGCAGAGTTGGCTCGGTTCCAACAACTCTATGCCCAAGGTGCAGTTTCCGCATCGGTTTTGGATACGAAACGTCTTGCGGCGGAGACAACCCGCGCTCAATTGCAAGAAGCTCTAAGTACCCGCGATCGCTTTGCCAATACGCTCCAAGCCCAAATCCTTGAAGCAAGTAGTACTCGCGATCGCATCGCTGAAGTGCGTCCTGTTGATATTGCTACCAAAGCAAGAGAAGTAGACAGTGCGATCGCTGCTCTCAAACGTGCCGAGACGAACCTTGCTCAAGCCTATATTCGCGCTCCTAGAGATGGGCAAATCCTCAAAATCCGCACGCGATTAGGGGAAAAAGTTAGCAATGATGGCATTGTCGAACTAGGCGCAACCGATCGCATGGTGGCGGTGCTGGAAGTTTATCAAACGGAGATTGATCGCGTCAAAGTCGGGCAATCGGCAACGATTACAGGACAATCTTTTCAAGGTGAAGTGAAAGGTATAGTTTCACAAGTTGGTTTGCAAGTTGAACGTCAACGACAAGCAACCAATCAAGCAGGAGAGAATCTCGATCGCCGTGTCATTGAAGTTAAGGTACGTTTAAGCCCAGAGGATAGCCGCCGCGTTGCTGCTTTTACCAACTTACAAGTGCAAGGCAAGATCCAGCTTTCATCCACAAATTAATATCATCAGGAGATCTATTTATGACTATTCTCAATGACAAAATGACTGTTAGGAATGAAGAGCCGCAAATCCTCTCTCTTCAACAATCTCATATTTCTATTGCTGCCAAAATGATGGCAGACACATTCTTTGTTGACCCTCTATCTTGCTATCTCGTTCCCAATGAACGTTATCGCTTAGACAGCCTCGAAAAAGCTTGGCGTAAAACGATAAATCATGACTTTCCTTTAGGACATGTCTATTGCAGTGAGCAGAGCGATCGCAATACTTCTACGGTGTTTGATAACTCGCAAATTTTAGGAATTGCTAGTTGGTTGCCTCCTAACGCTAAGTCACCCTCATTACTAGGATCACTGCCTTTGATTTTGGAAATATTCCTTCAGAACGGGGCTATTTCCACCAAGCGCATACTCAACACTCTGACAAAAACAGAATCCTATCGCCTGCGTGACTGTCCAACCCCGCACTGGTATCTAGAAGGATTAGGTGTATCGCCAAAGGCTCAAGGCAAAGGGATTGGAGGTTTGTTATTGCAACCTGTGTTGCAGCAAGCCGATCGCCAAGGTGAGATTTGCTATCTCTTTACTTCCACCGATCGCGCTGTCAAGTTCTATCAACGGCATGGGTTTGTGGTGCGAGAGGAACTTCGAGTTCTCAACGATGCGCCACCTCTATGGATGATGATGCGATCGCCTCAAGCATAATTTCAGGAGATAAAAAATGTCATACACCTTTTTGTTAGCACAATTGCCCAATGTCGCCTCAGTTCTAGAAGATGCGATCGCTGAATTTGAATACTACGCCGCTTACGAGCCAGATGTCATCAATTGCGCGATCACCTTTGCGATATTCAAACCGTTAGAAATGACTTTTACTTACGGAATCGAATATCTATCTGCTTTTTTTAATGGCGATCGCCAAATCATAGCGAATTTGGACTGATCAAATAAGATGACAACATCCTCATAATTTCTTGTTCGAGTTCGCCATTCTTTAGAAGATTTGGGCGATCGGCGATCGCATCATAGAGTAGCGCTTTAATTGTGCGGCTAACGATGAAAACCGTTATATCTAGATTTTTTGGTCGCAATTGATCGCGATGTGGAACGAGAAATGAGTAGAACATTTGCTCAATTCTGGCATCATCTAGCTTTCGCATCTCCTCACTGCGGGGAACCTGTTGGTGCAGGATGCGATAGAGTTTAGGGTTCACTGTATAAGCCGCTAAAGCCGCTTTGATAATCTGCTGAAGTACTTCTAGGATTGAGCGATCGCCTAGCCCTTCTAGATGATGTTGCGCTAACTGCGCCATTTCATTCGCATGATGCTCTCCTAAAGCATAAAGCAAAGATTCCTTATTGGGAAAGTATTGATACAGTGAGCCAACACTCACGCCTGCGAGTTCCGCGACTCGATTTGTATTGAATTTATCGTATCCCTCTTCGGTCAAAATGCGAGTTGTGGCGATGAGAATAGCGCTAACAGTTGCTTGAGAACGCTCCTGTTTTGGTAATTTACGCGGCTTTTGTAAGGGTTTGGTCATAGGTCACAAATATCAAAAAAAGTTCAAAAAAGGCGAGTTGTCAGGCACTCTAAAGTAGCTATAAAATATGAGCAATTACTCGCATTATATCAGACAAGTCTCTCGATTTGTTGTAAAAAGGAAGGTTTTTTTATGCGAATTGCGATTATTTCTCTAGGAAGTCGAGGCGATGTTCAACCCTATATTGCTTTGGGTAAGGGATTGCAAAAGGCAGGGCACATCGTGCGGATGGCAACTCATGAAAACTTTGAATTTCTAGTCAGTTCGCATGGGCTGGAGTTTTCCCCAATGACTGGGAATGTACAGGAATTTATGGCAAGTCCCAAGATGCGAGAGTTAACGGAAAGAGGTGATTTTCTGGCGATTAACGCAGAAGCGGCAAAAGCAACTAAACGTGCTGCTGTTGACTGGGCGAAAGATAGTTTGATAGCTTGTCAGGATGTGGATCTGCTGATTACAGGTGTAGGTGGCTTATTCCTCAGTCTTGCGCTTGCGGAAAAGTTCAATCTACCATTGCTTCAAGCCTATATCTTTCCATTTACGCCAACAAAAGCCTTTCCCGCGATCCTATTTCCGAAATCATTAGCAAAACTCGGTAGTTATGTTAATTGGTTGTCCCATGTGCTATTTCGACAGATCATGTGGCAAGGAACCCGCCAAGGTGATGAACTAGCAAGAAAGCAAGTTTTGGAACTACCTGCTGCCCCGTTTTTTGGTGCTTACAATTCCCCACATTTGCAGCGTTTTCCTGTTCTCTATGGGTTTAGTTCATCGATAATTAATCCACCCTCCGATTGGCAAAATACCCATGTCACTGGATATTGGTTTTTAGATGAAGATCCCAGTTGGACTCCATCTAAGGACTTGATGGATTTTTTACTTGAGGGAGCGCCACCTGTATTTGTGGGGTTTGGTAGCATGGGGAATCGTAACCCAGAAGCAACAGCCGATCTCGTTTTAAAAGCGATCGCGATCGCAGGGCAACGAGCCATATTGCAATCTGGTTGGGGCGGGCTGAGTAAGCGAGATTTGCCAGATACGGTCTTTATTGTGGATTCCATTCCCCATTCTTTTATCTTTCCCTATGTGGCGGCGGTAGTCCATCATGGCGGTGCTGGTACGACATCTGCGGCTCTTAGAGCAGGAGTTCCCAGTATTGTGATTCCCTTCTTTGGCGATCAACCATTTTGGGGTAATCGCATTGCCGAATTAGGAGGTGGCGCTAAACCAATTCCCCGTAAAAAGCTGACTGCGGAAAATCTTGCAAAAGCTATACAAATGGCTGTCACAGATCGCTCAATGTGCGAAACAGCAGCCAATTTAGGCGAGAAAATTCGGGCTGAAAATGGAATTGCTAAGGCAGTCGCCATTGTCAACCAAATTGAATATTAAAAACTACACAGAGGATCTATGTTGCGTAAATTGCTGCGAAAAACTCCCCTTGCTTGGCTCCAACTGACTCGTAATAAAGTTCGCTTTATTGTGGCGCTATCGGGTATTGCCTTTGCTGATATCTTGATGTTCGTGCAGATGGGTTTTGAAGGAGCGCTCTATGATTCGGCGATGAAACCCTATCGCGAATTGATTCAGGCAGATTTGGCGATCGCTAGTACGCAATTTCAAACCCTCATCTCTACTCCTAATTTTCAACGCGATCGCCTTTACCAAACCCTCGCCCATCCTCAAGTTAAATCTGTTTCTCCTCTGTACATTTCCGTTGCTGGTCAATGGCGCAATCCTGAAACTCGTCAAAATCGCGCCATTCTTATCTGGGGAGTTGATGCGGGTAATCCTAGCGTTAGGCTGCCCGATCCTGCTCAGCAAATTCCCCAGATTCAACAACTCGATCGCGTTCTTTTCGATCGCGCTGGTCGCCCCGAATATGGCGATGTGGCGAATATGTTTATGCAAAAGGGAGAATTGGAAGCTCAGCTAAATAATAAATTAGTACAAGTAAGCGGACTATTTGAAGTTGGTTCTTCCTTCGCGGCTGATGGCAATATCATTACCAGTGACGCGACTTTTTTACGTTTATTTCCAGACCGACGCAGCGATCGCATTGAAATGGGGCTAATTCATCTCAAAGAAGGAGCCGACGTTCAGCAAGTCAAAAGGGAACTCGCTAGCCTGTTATCTGATGATATGCGCGTTCTGACTACCGAAGAATGGGCAGGTGTCGAAAAAAGCTATTGGGAAACGGGAACCAGTATCGGCTTCATCTTTGGCTTAGGTGTGGCGATGGGATTTATTGTCGGTATCGTGATTGTCTATCAAATTCTCTATTCCGATGTCTCCGATCACCTAGCAGAATACGCTACCCTCAAGGCGATGGGTTACAGCGATCGCTTTCTCTTAAGCATCCTTTTTCAAGAGGCTCTTTTGTTAGCTTGCTTAGGTTTTCTGCCCAGTTTCCTGCTTTCTGTTGGACTATATCAAGTTACCTACGCCGCCACCATGCTACCCATAAAAATGACGCTAGAACGTGCCACTTCCGTCTTTTTGATGACTGTGGTTATGTGTACTGTTTCAGGAGCGATCGCCATGCGAAAACTCCAGACTGCCGATCCTGCTGATATTTTCTAATTATTTTTCAAACTTTATGTCAGCATTACTTCCATCGCTAATGGCGATCGCAGCACTCGATAGCCTTAATCCATCGGCGATCGCTTTACAAGTCTATTTGCTAGGAACGCCAAAGCCAATTCCGCGATCGATCGCCTTAGTAATTGGCATATTTTCCGCCTATTGGACATCGGGATTATTGGCAGTATTGGGCTTAGATAGATTAATTCAGACTGTGATTGTAAACTCTGGATTCTCTTTATCTACGCCATTACTTTATACAATTCAGATTCTGATTGGCATAATTTTATTGGTAGTGGGCATTATGCTCCGAATTCCTGCTCAAACTGAACCAGTAAAAGCACCGACAAAATTAACCCTAGCAAGAACTTTCCTACTGGGAATGTCCGTAACGGTTTTAGAACTTCCCACCGCTTTACCCTATTTCGCAGCGATCGAGCAGATCGTCCGCGCTAACCTAGATCTCCTATCAACTATGAGTATCTTGGCACTGTATAACCTAATTTTTGTCCTGCCACCGATCGCTCTAATTGTTATCTATCTTTTCTTTCATCGACAGAGCTTTGCCCTGTCTCTAATTCAGCGTATTAACCGCTCTATTGCCATCTATTCTCCTCACATCATCCGTTTTCTAATCTTAGGTTTAGGCATATTTTTTATTGCCGATAGCCTCGTCTATTGCATTGCCAACGCCTTTGGAAATCCATCAATCAAACTCCTATAGCTATGAACTCCCCACTTGCCATTGCTCCATCTACACCCGTAATCTCTGCCCAAAATCTCAATCATTATTTCGGCGAAGGTGATTTACGCAAACAGGCACTTTTTGATATCAATCTCGATATCTATGCTGGCGAAATCATCATCATGACGGGTCCCTCTGGTTCAGGCAAAACTACGCTCTTGACGCTCATGGGTGGTTTGCGATCGGCACAGGAAGGCAGCTTAAAAATTCTGGATCGAGAAATTCGTGGCGCTGATAAAAACGCTCTCGTGCAAATCCGCCGCAATATTGGCTATATCTTTCAAGCCCATAATTTGATGACATTCCTTACGGCTAGACAAAATGTACGCATGTCTCTAGAACTTCATGATGAGGATGGAACTTCTGATCTAGATGGTAATGCTACCGCCATGCTCGAAGCGGTTGGGCTGGGTCATCGCCTCGATTATTATCCTGATAGTCTCTCTGGTGGTCAAAAACAACGGGTGGCGATCGCCCGTGCGCTAGTTTCTCAACCCAAGATCGTCCTAGCCGATGAACCCACAGCAGCCCTCGATAAAAAATCAGGTCGCGAAGTTGTGGAACTCATGCAAACCCTCGCCAAACAAAAAGGTTGCACAATTCTCCTCATCACCCACGACAATCGCATCCTCGATATCGCTGATCGCATTGTCTATATGGAAGATGGCAAGCTCGTTCCCAATATTGAAGTTGGTCATTAATTAATGGCGATCGCCCCATAAATCACGACTCATGGTGATAGCGATCGCATTGAGTAGATAGATTGTTGATGCGATTGCATTTGACTTAAAGTAGGAATCTGCGATATTTTAGGTTAAATGAATAATTTGTGCAACATTTGCGATAAAACTGTAAATTATGCTTAAAGAGACGAATACATACACCAAATTCCTAATCTATGGATCTGCTTTGATAGCTTTTCTTACGATTCACGTTTTAGATGTAGACGCAAGAGTGAGAGTCCGTTTTCGTGGTTTAGGGCTTCGCAACAATATTCAGAATTCAGGTTCAGTTCTCTCCCGTGAGCAACTTCGTTCATGCGTTGGACAGCAAAATCGTCTCAATAGCGACAGTATTCGACTTGAACAAATGAAGTCAAGGCTAAAACAAAAATTGTCTGAGCTTGAGCGTTTTGAGCAAACAATTTCTCAACGTGAACCGTTCGTGGACAGGTATAGTCAAGAATCGGTAGACAGTTTCAATGCACTGATAACAAACCAGAGAAAACTTGTAGCCTCATATAACGAGTATCTGCCCACATACAATGCACAGGTAGATAAATATAAAATATTACAGCAGAGCTTTAACACTACCTGTGCTGGGCAGTCTTACTATGAAGACGATATGCAGGCAGTTATTTCAGATAAATAAGTCCAACAATTCGACCGTGCTAAGATTATTTATCTTTGCCCCAGACCAAGCAAATAAAGATAGTTGGCTGCGACGTGAGTTCTGAGAAATTATTGGCGATCATAAAGACAAATAATTGTGAAGTGATCGGGGCATAACAAATGATTGAAACGGGCAAATAGATATGATTTCAGTCGAGCTAAAGATAACTACAGCCTATTAATTCATTAGTCATAGGTCTTTATTGATATGGAAATTCGTCAATGTCTCACGTGTTTCAAGTCTTATCCATTGAATCGGGACAACTTTGGGAACACTCCTAGCGGGGGATTCCGCTTCAAGTGCCGTGCATGCATGAGAGCCTATGTTAAGGACTACAGCTCGGCAAATAAAGATGGTGTGGCTGAACGCTCAGCAATTCGTAGGGAGCGCGAGGCATCGTCTGCGGGCAATGGCTACACAGATAAAGATATTCTGGAAATTCGGATGTTACTTGAGGACAGGTGTGCATACTGCGATGCTCAACTCGCCGATAGATGGCACATCGATCACATGACTCCAGTTGTGCAAGGCGGTCGCACTGAGGTTTCCAATCTGACTCTTTGCTGCGAGAAGTGTAATTTTGCGAAGCATGCAAAGAATGTTGAGCAGTTTCTTCATTGGCGTACCCAGCGTGGACTCAAGAACAGGAATCCTCGTGTTGTCTAAACAAACACCTAATTCTTCGGCTGATAGCTAACGTTACAATATGGGTATAGATTATTGAGGCGATCGCCTAGAAATCATGACTCATAGTAATAGCGATCGCCTTTAAGAGATAGATTATTGATGCGATCGCCTAGAAATCATGGCTCATGGTAATAGCGATCGCCACTTTACAAAAATCAAACAGGGATCGCATTATTTCAGAACTGGGGTTTGATGTGAATGTTCCATACTTCACGCAAGTTATCAGCATCTTCTTGAGATAGCTGCCCTAATTTGGTAACTCACCTTACGCAGATAGAAAATCCAGAGATTTGATTTAGATAAAAGAGTCTGAGAATGTATACTGAAACAAAGTTTGAACGTAATTGCTTCATCGAAACTAAACCAAGAGTAGCAC
>JBIKYZ010000412.1:0-3555 GCA_044354985.1 Pseudanabaena sp.
AAACTTAATTCTAAGCTCAATCACTTCGCTCTCAAATCCAAATTATATATCAAGGCTTTGCAGCAATCTCACTTGGAATGGCAGTCTCTGAAACCTTTTTAGGCTTCTGCGTAACATGAGTCATTAAAACTGCGATCTAGAAATTCTAAAATTTGTTGTGGTGATTTCATCTATGTTTCCTTCGATAATTGAAGATAAACCAAGAACTCAAGTTCTTGGCTAAAAGCTCAAGTCCACTGAAGTGGACTACAGAATAATTTAAATTAACCCGTTTCAACGGGTTTGAGCTTTTAGCCCGCACTTGAGTGCAGGGCTAATTGAGTGCAGAGCTACTGCTGTATATCTTTGATGATTTTATTGATAACTGACTGTTGAGATTCGATGCTCGATACTAATCGAAACTGGACAAGCGATCGCAATAGATTATGTTCAGGATATTTGACATGAAAATAGATATTGTCTGCTAAGTAATCGGTAAAAAAGCGTAATCCTAACTCAAAGGTAATCAATCGAACCGCATCATAAATATAGGCATAATCATACTCGGTGAGAAAAGATCGCGCAGTTGAGAAATATCCCTGCAAAATCCCTTGACAAAGTTCCGTATCAAATTGAACATCTTCCCATTGATTCGTCTCCTCTCCAGCAGGATTACATCCCGATCTCAAACAATCACCAATGTCATAATGTACTAATCCAGATTTCACTGTATCAAGATCAATCACACTCACCGATAATTTTGTCTGCCGATCAAACAAAATATTATTCACCTTAGGATCGCCATGCATCGTTCGCAAAGGTAATTTCTCTGCCGCTTTTGCATCTTCTAAAATATGCGCTAAGCCCTTGCGATCGCTTACAAATTTCAAACAATAATCGACTTCAGGCGATCGCTTAAAATTACTGCTTGCAAGAACTTCCTCATGCTGGTGAAAGTAGCGTGGTGTAATATGAAAACCCTCTAAAGTATCCGCTAATCTCTCTGGCGCTAGATCGCTAGTCAGATGATGGAACGTTCCCAAAGCATAGCCAACTTCTCGCGCTTGTTCCATATTTTCCATTACATCAAAGGATTGAGAACCTGTGATAAAACTAAGCGATCGCCAAAACTCTCCACTTTCAGTCTGCCAATAGTCTTGCCCCTGCTGTGTTGGTAATATTTTCGGGATATCCCATCGTCGCTCTAGTGGTTGATCTTGCAGGCGATCGCGTACATGATTCGTATAAACCCGCATATTTTGCATGACTAACTTTGGTTCATGAAATACTTTGGTATTGATACGTTGCAAGATAAAAGATTGATCTGCTGCTTCTTGCAAAGAGACTAAAAAAGTATCATTAATATTGCCACTGCCAAAGGGTTGAATGTCAGTAATTTGTTTTTGAGGAGAGAACTGCTGGGCGATCGCTATAATTTGCGATCGTGCAAATTTATCAATTTGGATATTTTGAGCCATAAGTTTTAGGTAATATCAACAATTCTTTGGCTAAGCATAGTGTCATTTTTTGGGTAATCTGGAAAGTCTATCTAAAAACTTAGGGCTTCGCCGTAAAATAAAGAACCAGATTTTTGATGGCGCGGCGAAGCCACGCCATCAGAAATCTTAAATTGCAGAATCCTTAATATTGAGGTGAATTGTTGACAAAGCCCCCACCGATTATTCCATTTCCCCTTGCTGCACGCCCTCAGGGGTTAGCACGATGGATACCAATTATTGACGTGTTAAGGAATTATCAACTCCCTTGGCTGATCCAAGATGTGGTTGCAGGACTGGTACTGACCGCTATCCTCATTCCCGCAGGTATGGGTTATTCCGAAGCCGCAGGCTTACCTGCGATCTATGGGTTATATGCCACGATTGTGCCACTAATTGCCTATGCCATTTTTGGACCTAGTCGGATTTTGGTATTAGGTCCTGACTCAGCCCTAATTCCACTTATTTCGGCGACAGTACTACCATTATCCAATGGCGATCCTCTACAGGCGATCGCGATCGCAGGAGTGTTAGCAATTTTTTCGGGAATCATCTGCATTGTTGCAGGACTAGCAAAATTTGGTTTCATTACCGAACTGCTTTCTAAACCAATTCGCTATGGATATCTCAATGGAATTGCTGTAACCGTTTTAATTGGACAATTACCGAAGATTTTCGGGTTTTCGATAAAAGGTAATACGATTTGGGAAGACTTGATTGGATTTGGGCAAGGTGTTCAAGATGGTAAAACCAACACGACTGCACTAGCGATCGGATTATCTTGTTTGTTAGTAATTCTAGTTCTCAAACGAATAGCCCCTAAAATTTCAGGGGTCTTAGTAGCAGTGGTGGCAGCGACGATCATTAGTTCTCTATACGACCTTGCTCAGCGATCGGGCATATCTGTAGTCGGAGTCTTGCCACAGGGTTTACCATCATTCCAAGTTCCCAACATTACACCAATCAATTTTAACACTTTGTTTTCTAGCGCTTTAGCGATCGCTTTGGTATCCTATGCCGATCTGAGCGTGTTATCACGAACCTTTGCCATACGGGGCGGTTATAAAGTCGATCGCAATCAAGAATTAATTGCCTTGGGTATCGCCAATATTGCGGCAGGATTATTTCAAGGCTTTTCAGTGAGTAGTAGTGCTTCGCGTACACCTGTAGCTGAGGCTGCCGGCTCAAAAACGCAGATTACAGGAGTAGTGGGAGCAATTTGTCTTTCTGTAGTTTTGTGGATTGCGCCGATGTTATTACAAGATTTGCCCCAAGCAGCTCTTAGTGCTGTAGTAATTTCCGCTGCCTTAGCAATTTTTGAAATTAAAGGAACTTTGCGACTGTATCAGTTGCGAAAATTTGAATTTTTCCTGTCAATTGTTTGTTTTTGTGGTGTGGCAATACTAGGTGTGATTCAAGGCATTTTTAGCGCTGTCGTTTTGGCTTTGATGGCTTTTGTTTGGAGTGCATGGCGACCACATTATGCTGTACTGGGTCGTATTGATGGCATCAAAGGCTATCATGATGTCTCGCGCCATCCCGAAGCTAGACAAATTCAGGGATTAGTGATCTTTCGTTGGGATGCACCACTGTTTTTTGCCAATGCAGAAACCTTTTGTGAACGGGTTTTGCAAGCGGTGATAGCCGCACCAACGACGACTAAGTGGGTACTAGTAGCCGCAGAACCTGTCACTGATATCGATCTTACTGCTGCGGATGCGATCGCTGAACTTGATAAAACCCTATGCGAAGCACACATCGAATTATGCTTCGCAGAGATGAAAGGTCCCACCAAAGATCGCCTAAAACGTTACGGACTCTTCACCAATTGTGGCAAAGATGACTTCTTTCCCACAATTGGACAGGCTGTGGATATGTATTTGGAAGTAAATAAAGTCGAATGGCATGATTGGGATGAATAAAAGAGAATGTGGTGCATAGCACCACATTCTCTTTTGGCTCATCTAGGTAAATAGGTGGAAGGAGGCATAAGAAGACGACGAAGGAAATCAAAATCAATCCAGCTAAGATTGTATGCCCACTCAAACATGGCTACATATAGATACAAATACTTTTTGCG
>JBIKYZ010000411.1:0-3555 GCA_044354985.1 Pseudanabaena sp.
ACAATTATTGGCATAATGGGTTTAGGGATAATGATTTGTTTTCGGTTGAAAGTTGAAACTCTCATTATCCCTTTTCGCTTAATCCCGCTCTTTCTTTGCTTCAATCTTGTCCAAAGTCCAATTGTTAATGGACTAGGAGTTTTGACTCAACTTGCCCAAGTTGAAGTTCTTGATGTTGTATTCAATGAATGTACTTCACACAGCCAAATACAAGACCTAATTCTTTCAGCAGGTATTCAAAAGATAGAAGTTACAAGAGATTGGCTTTTATCATCGCAGCAATACCAAAAAGGTCCACTTAGTTCTCAAGATGCCCTATGCCTTTATTATGCTAAAGAATTTAATCGCGTACTAATAACTAACGACAAACCATTAAGAACTCTTTCCCAAAAGGAAGGGATCGACATTCGTGGAACGTTATGGATTATTCGCCAAGCATACGAGCAGAATATCTTATCGAGTAATGAACTATGCGGATGGATATCTACTCTAATCCATAATGGTAGCAGAATGCCCACAGTAGAAGTAGGTAAATTGAGAGACTTAATGGGTTGTTAAAACTATGGAATTTCGCATCGCCGACACATTCACCGATAGCCTCAGTAAGCTTACTGGACAAGAACAGAAAGCCGTAAAAATGACTGCTTTTGACTTGCAACTAAACCCCAGTAGCCCCAGTTTGCGCTATCACAAACTCGATCGCACTAAAGACCCAAACTTCTGCTCAATCAGCGTCAACCTTGACCTGCGTATAATCGTGCATCGCACCGAAAACAGTCTGCTGATTTGCTATGCCGATCACCATGACAAAGCTTATGCGTGGGCAAATCGCCGCAAAATTGAAAAACACCCTAGAACGGGAGCCGCCCAACTGGTTGAGTTAAGGGAAGTAAGTGATGGATTGGATAGTGATGTAGTGGTTAGTGGAAAGTGGTTAGTGAATAGTAAGAATTCCGATCTAACCACTAAAAACTACCCACTATCCACTAAACCAACCGCTAAAAAACTACTATTTGCCCATATCTCTGATGATGATTTGCTTAGTTATGGCATACCTCTAGAATGGATTTCTGATGTCAAATCCGCCAATGAAGATCGACTTTTCGATATGGTCGATCACTTGCCTCAAGAAGCAGCCGAAGCATTGCTAGAAATTGCCACAGGCGGCAAACCTAAGCCAATTATTCCAACAGTTTCGGGCAATCCGTTCGATCATCCTGACGCACAACGCCGCTTCCGCATTATGTCCAATGCCGAAGAACTGCAACAGGCTCTTGATTATCCTTGGGAAAAGTGGACTGTATTTTTGCATCCTAGTCAGCGATCGCTAGTCGGACGAGACTATAGTGGCGCAGCCCGTGTGTCTGGTTCCGCAGGGACAGGCAAAACCATTGTTGCCCTACATCGCGCCGTATTTTTAGCCCGTAAATATCCCAACGCTCAACTACTGCTCACTACCTTTTCACTAGCCCTAGCCAATGCTTTGCAAATCAAGCTAGACAGGTTAATTGGTAACGACGCTAAGGTGATTAGTCGCATTAGAGTTAGTTCCATTCAAGATATTGCATGGGAGCTTTACAAGCCTTTAGGTAATCTCAAAATTGTAGATCCGTTAAAAGTGCGGGCTAAGTTAGTGGCGATCGCTACTCAAAACCCTAACCGCAAGTTTTCCGAATCATTGCTATGGGATGAATGGAACGATGTCGTCGATGCTTGGCAACTAGACACATGGGAAAACTATCGAGATGTGACCCGTTTAGGCAGAAAGACTAAGCTAGGCAGCAAACAACGGGAAATACTCTGGGAAGTCTTTCAAGAGGTCAAAAATTGGTTGCGATCGCAAAATCTAATTACATGGTCAGGAGTTTTCGGTACTGTTACCGATTCTCTTAACCAAACTAATGCTTACCCCTTCCAGTTTGCGATCATTGATGAATGTCAAGACATGGGAATTGCCGAGCTTCGTTTCTTGGCAGCGATCGGCACACAAAGACCTGACAGCCTATTTTTTACAGGTGACTTAGGACAGCGCATATTTCAACAGCCGTTTTCGTGGAAGTCTTTAGGTGTTGATATCCGAGGGCGATCGCAAACTCTCACGATTAATTACCGCACTTCATTCCAAATTCGCGCCGCCGCTGATCGCCTATTGCCTAGTTCTATAGCTGATGTGGACGGCAACCAAGAACTACGGAAAGACACTATTTCTGTGTTCAATGGCATAGCCCCAGCAATCAAAATTCTGGATGACGATGACGCTGAAAGTGAGTACGTTGCTCAATGGATAGCCAAGCATCTTGCGAGTGGTATTCAACCTGAAGAAATCGGTGTATTCGTTCGCGATAAGACTCAAATCGAAAGAGCGATCGCCGCAGTTATGGAAGCTGGTGTAAAGCCTATCGAATTAAGCGATCGATTGTCCTTTGCCGAGGGACGTATTGCAGTTAGTACCATGCACCTAGCCAAAGGCTTAGAGTTTCGGGCTGTGGCTGTTATGGCTTGCGATGACGAGGTTTTACCCCTACAGGAGCGAGTGGAAAGCGTTGGCGATGAATCGGACTTAGAGGAGGTTTACAACACTGAAAGGCATTTGCTTTATGTCGCTTGTACCCGTGCGAGGGATTACTTGTTAATTACAGGTGTCGATCCTGCTTCTGAGTTTTTAGATGATTTGAGGAGTAGCTGATATGAAATGACTTATCAGAAAGGAGGATGTGCAACTGGTTTGTGATGAGTGGTTTAAGTCGAGTAGTTAAGTAAATTTATTATTTTAAGAATTTATGGATGCCTTATTTAAGTGGGTTGGAGATTTTTTTATACCAATGTTGAGTAAATATCCTTGGTTTACTTTTGGAGCTATTTTGATTGTTTTCGGATTGATCAGCAAAATCAAGATAGGAAATGAACTTATTGGCGTAGAAACCGATCCACTGCCGAAGGGACTAAGATCCTTTTTCGTGAGAGTTGGCTTTGTATTAATATCCATTGGATTTATTTCACTTGTCAACTTTACTAGTATCGGGAGTATCTTCAATCGGAGTGCATTATCTCAATCCTATAAACCTCCTACAGATTTGGAGATAAATCAGCTAGTGAAAAGTTATTTCGATCTTCGTTTTCTTAACAGCATTTATGGCAAATCATATAACTTAGAAGAGGCAAAGAAATATACAACTGGCAAACTATATAAAGCGATAGAAGGTTGCGATCAAGATAATTGCAAAATATCGGTTAACTGGCTAAAAAGTAGAAATGCTTATCTTAAATATGGATATCAGCAATCTAATGTAACTCGTAAAAATCCTCTTGTTAACGCTGATGGCAATAATGAATTTAGTGTTGAACTAGTTGTTGTAGGAACATATCTTTTCTATCAAAATGAAAGATATATTGAATCAGAGAGTCATAGTAATTACTGTATTAGAAATATATTTAACTCATGTTACGCAGAAGCCTAAAAAGGTTTCAGAGACTGCCATTCCAAGTGAGATTGCTGCAAAGCCTTGATATATAATTTGGATTTGAGAGCGAAGTGATTGAGCTTAGAATTAAGTT
>JBIKYZ010000162.1:0-11805 GCA_044354985.1 Pseudanabaena sp.
TGTGACAATTATTGGCATAATGGGTTTAGGGATAATGATTTGTTTTCGGTTGAAAGTTGAAACTCTCATTATCCCTTTTCGCTTAATCCCGCTCTTTCTTTGCTTCAATCTTGTCCAAAGTCCAACCACAAACTATAAATTATTTTTGTAAATACTTTTTGAAGAAGTCAAGAGTGTATCCAATTTCCAAAACTTGGTTGCTACGTTTGCTAGAGCCGTGACCTTCATCGGGGAAAATGACGAGTTGCGAGGGAATTTTTTTCTGCTCTAGAATTTTTTGGATTTGGATTGCTTCGCCAACAGGAACACGCGGATCGTTAGCACCTTGGATAATTAGTAAGGGAGCTTTGATGCGATCGCTATAGGTTACAGGTGACAACTCAATCAGAGCCTCCCGATCCTTAACAGGATCGCCATATTCACTGATGCGGAGAATGCGGCGATAGGGTGCGGTGTTATTTAAAAAAGTAACCAGATTGCTAATTCCCACGATGGAGACTCCTGCGTCATAACTACCTGCAAATTTGGACATGCCGATCAGAGCCGAATAGCCGCCATAGCTGCCGCCAACGATACCGATTTTGGGCGTGATTCCATTAATTTGCCAGTTTTTGCGAATGTAGATTGATGCGTCTTCGATGTCGGTAATTACTTTGAGGCGATCTCGTCCATTATCGGCATTCAGCCAAGTTTTACCATAGCCATCACTGCCACGCACATTCGGATCAACAAATATAAATCCTGCGTTCACAAATAACTGTGCATAACGATTGAAACCTGCGGTACTCTGTCCTTCTGGCCCCCCATGAAAATGGACAATGACTGGACATGGTTTTTCAAGGGGATTTTGAGCATTAGTTTCGCATTGAGGAGATCTATATACAAACATCGGAATCGATGTGCCATCTCTGGTTGTGTAGTTCTCAAGCTTAGCTGCGGCAAACTTACTAGTATCGATTTCGGGAGTACTAGGCAATACCCATTGGGTGAGTTTCTGGGTTTCCCAATCATATACATAGCTCAGGCGAGGCGCTTTGGCGGTTTCGACACCGATGGTTGTAAAGCGTCCGTTGCGGGTAGTAGTGCCTGTGTAAATATGATCGGCGTTGATAAAATCTGGAAACTTAATTTGCTCGAAGGTATCGGCTCTGATCGCTTTCAAACGGGTGTAACCACCATCATTAATCGAGTAGAGAATCCGTTGGCGCTGGTCATCAATCTCAAAGTTAGACACATCCGCCTTTAGCTCTGGCGTGATCGGAGTAAATTTTTTGTCTTTGTAATGATAAAGGCGACGAAATTCGCTAAATTTTGGGGTCAATACGAGGAAATCATCAGCGTTTACACCATAGCTAATGCTATATTCTTGTTGCTCATTCTGACCAATCAGAGGAGTGGTTTGCCTAGTTTTGACATCGTATTCGTAATATTCTTGCGATTGGCTACCCGTAGCTTTGGCGAAGAGAAACTTTTCTCGATCGCCTGTTTTTGGATTGACAAACACATCAGCAATCCACCAAATACCATCACCACCAGAAATTTGCACTTTCTTTTTGGTCTGCAAATCATAGCGATAGATCACAACCGAGTCTGGTTTGATATCGTTAGCACTAAAATAAATCGTGCGAGAGTCATTGCCCACATATTGCAGTGAAGTTCGCACACCTGCTTGGTGCTGAATTAGTTCTAGTTCTCCGCCCTTAGTCGATTGTAAATATAGTCCTGGATTTTCTTCGCCTTGGCGATCGCGCGACAGTATTAAATATTTGCCGTCTGGAGTCATTCCTGCAATGGTGGTGGCATCTTGTCCGCCTGTTACTTGCACAGGAAATTTTTGCGCTCCATCCAATCGCCATACTTGCACGGTTCCCGTAATTCCCCATGTAAAGAACATCCGTTTCCCATCGGGTGTCACCATGCCCATTCCTGGCGATCGCACATCCAAGATTGATTCAATTGGTCGCGTCACTGTTGGCGGTAATGGCGTAGGCGCATAGCGTTTGAGGATCGCAGGGTCGAGGCTCTCTTTACCTAGCCCTGTATATTGAGCCACCGCAGGTGAATTTGAGAATGTAAAGCTAGCAAGAAGAATTGGAAAAATTAGCGATCGCTTATTCATAAATTTAGATTAGTTAAATTGATTAGATGGAAAATAATTTAGATTGGCGATCGCGTATCTTGTTGATCGCGGAGGGTGTGAAAATCTTTGTCAGGATTCCACTGGATCGCGCCATCGCGACCTGTATAAAACACTCTGATTTTATCTTCATAAAGTTGATTGACCATCGCTTCCACAACGCTAGTTGCTGAAGCGATCGCAATTTTAGGACTGATCGCTTTTAAAATAGCTGGTTCTATTTGCCCACCTGTCCACCAGAGTATATTCGCAGATAGTTTGGGAAGTAGATCTTTTTTGGTAGCGATCGCTTGTTGAGATTTTGGATCGGCATTAGGCAGTAATAGCCAAGTAAGCTCACCAGTTTTGATTTTTAAGACATCAGGGGATTGATTGAGTAGCTGAATGTCTACCTGATTATTAATCGTCAAGGTTTCGCTAACCTTGAGAGAAGCAAGAGGAGTTTTGGCACTAGCGAGGGCTTGTTGGAGATTTTGATAAGGTTTTGGGGTGACACCAAGACTGATATCGCGAAACTGAGCGATCGCAACTGAGCTAGATATTAGAGTATTCCAGCCGTCGCTGACATCAGGCTGCGTATCTGTGGATATCGCCCAATCAATGCGATTGACACCAAGCTTTTGTAAAAAAGGTTGCAATGTAAAACTGGCAAATTGCTGATCGCCGCTATTGATTAGTACCGTTTGATTTTGATTTTTGATCAACATAATCGGGACATCATTAAAGGCTGGCAATGTCACTTGAAAGACATTTGCTTGGGCGATCGCATTCGGGACAAACAAAACTACGCAAGCTAAAACAAAAGCTATCGTCCAACGCTGCATTTTGCCAAACCAAGGCACTAACCAAATCGCCATAAACAAACCATAGGCAATTAACATTTGCCAGAGATTAATTGTGCCCACACTAGTACTAGCATTAGGCAAAGTATTAACCCATTGCGCGAGGTCAATCGTCCAATGCAGTAAGGGATAGAGGAGCCAAGCGATCGCTGCACCAATTGGCACAAAAATAATTCCTAAAAGTCCGCTAACAATGCCGCCATAGGTTGATATCGAGACTAATGGCGTAGTAAAAACATTAGCAAGCAAGCTATAGGGAGAAAGCTTACCAAATACCAGTAGCTGTAAAGGCAATGTCCAGATGTAGGCTGCGATCGGGACAGATAGTAACTCAGCGATCGCAGGTGGTAGCCACTCTAAACGATCAGAAATTGAGCGCGAGGTGGTGATTAACCCGAATGTGGCAAGAAAACTAAACTGAAATCCTAAATCCCAAATCCAAAGCGGTTGATATAGCAATAACAATACGGCGGTAACGATTAGACCGATCACTGGACGGCTTCGGCGTTGCACCACTAACCCAATCAAACTGCCGAAGCCCATGACCACAGCTCGTAAAATCGACGGACTAGCACCTGTCAGCAGCAAATACCCCCCTAAACAAAGGCTCCCAATCACAAATTGCAGCTTCAGTGATTTATTCCGACTCAAAGCGATCGCTGCACCTAGTACCAATGTCACCTGAAAGCCTGAAGCGGCAAGTACCGCCGCCAATCCCGCCTGAATAAAAGCATCCTTCAGATCGCTTGGCAAGTCTACCGCCCGACTACCCAAAACCAACGAGCTAAGTAATGAACCCTCTGGTACGCCTGCCCCCATCACATGGGCTCGGACAATCCGACTGACAAACCACCATTCACCAAAGCTAGGTGCATCACCTTGTTCTATTAGCGATCGCCCACTCATTCCCGCAAATACACCCTGACGCGCTAAATAGGATTTGAAATCAAAGGCTCCAAAATTATCAGCTCGGTTGGGCAAATACAATCTTCCTGAAAGCTCGACTGCTTGTCCTGAGCGTAAACCTGTCACCTCGATCAATGGCACAGTTACATACAATTTGCCTGAAGCCGCTACAAATTTATTAGCCTCATCGGGCTTTGCTTCAGTATTGCTGGGATTCGTTGTAGGCGTTTGAGTAAGATCTTTAATGTTTAATTTTCCAGAGGTATTGATCTCTTTCACCTCTAGCAAAAACTTTGCCCGCTCGCTGCGAGTCAAGCTAGGCGCTTCGATTACCTGTCCTCGCACGATCGCATTAGACAACGGTGCATATTTAGAAATATCTTCAGCTTGTGGCTGAGGCGTGCGAATTTTGACATACAGGCAAGCTAAAACAGCAATTAATGTTGCTAGCAGATAAACCCAGCGTTTTGGACCTAAGCGCCAAATGGCAGGAACCGCTAACGACAAGACAAAACCGAGACACAAAACCACTATAAAACCTGTCCAGTCTGGTAAAAAACTGGCATAGGCTCCTGCCACAAAAAACAAAGATAAAACTAAAACAACTTGCGATTTCATTTGCTCAGATTAGATCATCGCCATAGATGTTCCGAATTGCGCGATCGCTAAATTCTGAAGGTGGGCGATCGTTGCTCCAAGCCCACCAAACGGCTTGGCACTCACAGTGATAAAACTCTTGCCACTTGCGTTGATGATTTTCCGTATAAACAGGCGATCGGCGATTAACCCACACAGCACTAGCCTTGCTTGGTGGCTGTCCACATTTAGGACAGCAAAACCCAGTGGCATGTGTAGCCTTTTCGACCCATTCTGGGGGTATTGGATTAAAAGCATCCATAAAAATGTTTAGGTAACGCGACTTTGCGATCAATATTTCTAGAGATTCTGCTGAACTTATGTTGCTTTAAGTTAACGCAAGATTACCAATAAACGTCTTACATTGCTATAGCTCCACAATTCTGGACTGGAGCAATATTAAGTCTTGCTTGCTCAAAACAAGAAATGGTGGCGTTTTGCGCCACCATTTCTTGTTTTGAGTATATTTTTTGGGTTGTACGAATATCTTATAACTTTTTGATAACTTTTTGGTAGTGACAAAATATTTATGTGTGCATTATCGTATTTACATGAATGAGATTAGCTAATATTTTGCTAAGTTGATTTATACAAGTTTTTGTATGTGTATTTTGTCTTTAAGAGATTGATGTTGGGGGGAAATCCAACTTAAAATTTTTGGGGCAAGAAAGTAATGCAATTCAATTTTAGTTACGCACAAGGCGTATCCCAGATTCAAATGGCTGCATTTGAGATGGCTGGCAGAATCTGGGCTTCATACTTAACTGACAACGTGACCATCAACATTGCTGTTGATGTCCAAAAAGACTTTTCTGGTAATACCATCGGTGGTGCTATCTCTCGTGTTAATGATTATTCATTCACAGACTTTCGCAATGAGCTTATCCAAGACATAACCTCCAACAACGATAGAACAGCTTTAGCCGCTAATGTCTTTAAGGATACAGATCAGTTTGAAGTAAGATTTGACAAAGGTAGTGACTTTGAAGACGAGAAAAAAGCATCGAAAGCAATTCAAGTCAATAGTGCCAATGCTAAAGCTCTAAGGCTAGATACAGTTTCAGCTAATGTCCTTGATGGTTATATTGTCATGCGTGACCTGACTGGGACAAATACCAGTTGGGATTATAACTTTACCCGTCAAAACACAACTCCTAAAAAATCGGTTGATTTTATTAGTGTCGCCATTCATGAGATTGGTCATGTTTTAGGCTTTCAGAGTAGTGTAGATCGTCCATGGGTTAGCAGCGCTAACTTAAGCACTGACGAATACAGCCAAAGCTTAGATAATCGCGCTAATGCAGCTTCCCCCTTAGATCTGTTCCGTTATTCCGACAAAAGTCAGATTGGTAGTAACGACGAGAAGCTTAATGATTTGGCGATTGGAGGAAATTCTTTCCTTTCACTTGGGGGCTCTTCTGCATTAGGCTCCTTCGAGAATGGTGTCAATGTGGAAATGGGTGGCAGTGGCAAGCAGGCAAGCCACTGGAAGTCAGGTGGAGTGATGGATGCCGAAATTCAGCGCGGAGAACTTCCAGTAATCACAAATTTAGATTTGATTGCTTTTGATGCGATCGGTTGGAATCTTGACGCAAGCGGTATCAATAAAACCATTAATTATGCCCAGCTAGAAAGAGAAGCTAAGCAAGTTGCTAGTCAAAAGACAACGCAAAATATTAACAATGCCATGGCGTTGATGTTTGATAGTACTGATATCTACAAGCCTAAGTCTGATACATCGCTTGAAGCACGCAGAGGTAGCTGGTGGCAAGAACTTTATGCACGTAGAGGTGGCTGGTGGCAAGTGTTTTTTGCACGTAGAGGCGGCTGGTGGCAAGGAATTAAGGAGGCTTTCGGAGAAGAGGCGATTTTTGACTCCATTGAGGGTGGAGATATCGAGTTTTTGCAGCTCTTTGATGGCTATGCTACTGACTGGTCAAATAGCGATGATATCGATGCTCTAACTGGTAAAGCTGAAGGTGCAATGTTGGTTGGCGAAGATTCCATTGAGTTGGATGTATCTGCTGCTTCTAAGTTCATTGATGTTGGATTTGTTCAGCCTCTTCTAAATTTCCAGAATAATGGATTCTCAATCTTCGATCAACAGCAAATCAGTCAAGGGCTTGAGTTTGGTGTTGAGCTAACCAAGTCGAATGTTGTTCTTGGTAGCAATAAACCTCAAACATCTTCTATTTCTGATAGTTCGCAATTACTAGGTGACTCATTAACTCCTTGGTGGTTAGGGGATGCATCTTCTTTGTGGGCTGTTCGCTAGATTGATCTTCTTGTATTTTCATTGCCTGAAGCATAATGGTTATAAGATTTACAGCGCTTTGCACTCAAACCCAAACCACAGAAAAAATTTTAAAAGCGTTGCGAAGCAACGCTTTTAAAATTTTTTCTGTGGCTCGTTTGATCGGTAATACCAATTCACGAAAGTGAGACTACACTTTTGTGAATCAAAAAACAGACTCAGTAAGGATTTTTAAATTAAGAAATGGCGTAGCCATTTCTTAATTTGGTATAGCTGCTGTAAGGCTAAACCACAAAGAGGGTTGCAGTGCTTGCGCCGCAACCCTCTTTGTGGTTTTGGGAGAATTAGGACTTACGCTAAAGAACGAAATGTAGGGGCAATTCATGAATTGCCCCTATGATGAAATGCAGGTTTTAAATCATTTTTGCGTAAGTCCTAATTTATAACTTTCTGATAACTTTTTGGTAGTGACAACAGATATATGTCCGCGTTATCGTATTAATGAAATTAACTCAGTTAGCTATTAACTCAGTTAATTTATATAGTTTTATGTGTGTCCGTTGTCTTTAAGAGATTGATGTTGGGGGGAGTCCAACTTACGAATTTTTGGGGCAGGAAGGTAATGCAATTTAATTTTAGTTACGCACAAGGCGTATCCCAGACTCAGATGGCTGCATTTGAGATGGCTGGCAAAATCTGGTCTTCATACTTAACCGACAACGTGACCATCAATATTGCTGTTGATGTTCAAAAAGACTTTGCTGGCAATACCATCGCTGGGGCTATTGCTCGTTCTAACGATTATTTTTTTAGTACTTATGCTAATGCCCTTAAAAATGATGCTGATCCCACCACTACCGATCAATCAGTAGTTGGCACACAGACTTTTAATCGCAGTTCATTTGAAGCGAGATATGACGCTATTGTTGCTAATCAACTTGTCAATTCACAAAAAATGGGATGGCAACTGAGTATCAACAGTGCTAACGCCAAATCAGTGGGGTCAGTAGGAAGAGGAATAGATACTAAAGCCAGTAATGTCCTTGACGGTTACATCGTCATGCGCGATCTGACTGGGACGAATACGAGTTGGAGTTATAACTTCAACCGTCAGAACACAGTTCCTGCTAAGTCAGTAGATTTTATTGGTGTAGCCGTTCATGAAATTGGTCATGTTTTAGGCTTTCAGAGCAGTATCGATCGCCCATGGGTTGGTGGTGGTGATTTAAGTAGTTTAGAATATAGTTTAGGGTTAAATGAGCGTGTTAATGAAGCATCCCCTCTAGACCTTTTCCGCTATTCCAATAAAAGTAGGGTTGGAAGCAAAACAAACATAGATTTAAGTGTTGGTGGTGATCAATACTTTGGACTTGGGACTAATGGTGCGAATTTTGTTGGTCGCTTTGATAGTGGCGTGGATAAGACCAAAGGTGGCAATGGCTTTCAAGCAAGTCATTGGCAGTCTGGCGGAATCATGGACGCAGAAATTCAGCGTGGTCAGACCGCCGCAATTACAGGTTTAGATTTGATTGCTTTTGATGCGATCGGTTGGGACATCGCCACAAGTGGTATCAATAAAACCATTAATTATGCTCAGCTAGAAATAGAAGCTAAGCAGATTGCTAGTCAAAAGACAACGCAAAATATCAATAGTGCCATGGCTTTGATGTTTGACAACTCTGACATCTATATGCCTAAAGCGATCGCAGATCCATCTCTTCAAGCCCGCTCAGGTAGTTGGTGGCAACAGCTTTATGCCCGCACAGGTGGCTGGTGGCAGGAGTTTTTTGCCCGCACAGGTGGCTGGTGGCAAGGAATTAAGGACGCTTTTGGAGAAGAAGCGATTTTCGACTCCGTTGAGGGTGATGATATCGAGTTATTGCAGCTTTTTGATGGCTATGCTACCGACTATAGCAGTGATATCGACGCTCTAACTGGTAAAGCGGAAGGTGCGATGTTAGTCGGTGAAGAGTCTTCTGCTATGGATTTGGGTATATCTGCTGCTCAGTTCGTCGATTTGGGATCTGCTAAGCCTCTTCTAAATTTCCAGAATAATGGATTCTCAATCTTGGATCAACAGCAAATCAGCCAAGGACTTGAGTTTGGTAATGAGCTAACCAAGTCGAATGTTGTTCTTGGCAGTAATAAATCTCAAACATCTTCTATTTCTGATAGTTCTCAATTATTAGGTGACTCATTAACTCCTTGGTGGTTAGGGGATGCATCTTCTTTGTGGGCTGTGCGTTAGATTGGTTCTTAATTTTAGCAGACTAAAAGAATCCATCTTATCAACCCGTTTCAAAGGATTTAAGCAGTAGCCCTGCAATAGATTGCAGGGCTACTGCTTAAATCCTAAAACTGCAACACTACTTAAAAAATTAGATAAATATTATGAATTACGACAAAGCAGAAGCTCGTCCAAACGCAAATATTCATATTTCTGACCATATGACGGAGCGCTGTATTATCGAGGGATTTTCTCATTCACAGCATGAAAGTTATCAGCCGCTTATACAATCACCATCGCATCAAGCATTAATGTATGAATCAAAGTACTTGATAGCTGAAGCTAAAAAACTAATGAGTAACCGCAAAGTCACATACTCTCCTCATGAATTGATTAATGACTCAAAATGTTTGATTGCTCATGCTGAAAAAATACTAAATAATTGCGAAGCAATGCATAGATGAGAAGCTTTATTACCAACAGAAAAAATCTTGTAATTTTCCAGTAAAAATCAACAATCTCTGTTTTAACCCGTTTAAGTTTAGGGTTTTCCAAGAACTATTCTTGACGATAAAAAGTAGATTTAGACAATTAAAATTAGTATAGTTTTGAGTATTTAGAAGCATTTCAGGCTAATTTATTTTAATATTCTGATTTGGCGATTGTTAATAACTTTCTTATAACTTTTTAGTATAGACATTAAGTATTTGAACAGAATATAGTAATTACATAGTCAAGTTCTAAAACAAGTTTCTGAGTTCTACTACCTTCTATATTTATTAGAGAAATAGAGATTGAAACGGGGTTTTCTAGATATGTGTCGGGACGGGGGGAGAATCAAAATAATTACTAAATTGATTCTAAATTAGGTTTCTTGCAATCAAATCATAAAATTCTTGGGGTTAGTCATGAAAATTTCTTCTGTATCTTGTATTTCCGCGATCGCTGCATCTACTCTTCTCACTTTCAGTACAGCTGCATTTGCAATCTCTCAGCCTCAAAATAGCTCTGTAAACTCGGATTTACAGTCTCTTCAAATATCTAATCTTTCTACTCAAAAGCTTGCTAGTGACGGTGAAGTAGGTCAAGGTGAAGAGGAAGAGGAAGAGTCGGAAGAAACTAGCAGAAACTGTCCTGCTCGCGACCCTATTTGTGGATGGTGGTAGACTCCATCTTTCCATAATTATCCCAAACAATTAGTTTCTATATACTAATTGTTTCCAAAGACCTCAAAAAGTATAGATTAGGATAGAATTCTTCAGTTATCTTGATTTAGGTGGGGCGGGAAAATCAAAATAATTTTTAATTTGATTCCAAATATAGGTTTATTGAAATTAAATCGTAAAATTATAGAACTTAATTATGAAATTTTCTTCTGCTTTTTCGGCTTCTGCGATCGTTGCATCTACTCTTATCACTTTCTGCACTGTTGCTTTTGCAATTTCTCAGCCTAAAACTATCTCTGCTAGTTTAGAATCACAGCCCACTCAAGTATCTCAGCCTTCTACAGAAACGATTGCTGGTAGAAGTTGTCCTAGAGGGGATACCATTTGTGGATGGTGGTTGATTCTTGATGAATGGTTCTCGTAGGATAGTTTCTCCTCAAATCCCCTACTTTTTGTGACTAGCGGAACTGATCTATGATTGCAAAGAAAAAGTCGGGGATCTTAACTGCTGTATCTTCAGCATTTCTACGCCTAGCTACTTGCAGCGCTTTGCGCTCAAATTCAAAACAAGAAAAAGGTTGAAAGTTTTGCAAAGCAAAACTTTCAACCTTTTTCTTTACGGTTCGTTTGATCGGTAATTGCTGCAAGAAACCTTTCTGAACTGAAATTAGAATAGTTTATATGACAGTGAAAAATAGATGCTATTGTCTTGGCGATTATTCCTTATGGAAATCAGGGGTAAACCATAATCTAACTTAGCTGTAAGCCGATCTCCCATTTGCCAACGCAGTCCTAATCCTGTTCCTAATATCCAGTTATTACCAATAGATGCAGAGCCTTCACTATTCCACACACTTCCTAAATCAATAAAAGGGACAAGTTGCAACAGTCCTTGTAATTCTGGAACACGCACAATCGGAAATCTTGCTTCTAAGGAAACATTCACGCCATTATCGCCAACTAGAACATCTTGGCGATAACCTCGACCATTTTGAGAACCTCCTAGACTAAATTTTTCTGCGGCTGGCAAAGGGCGATCGGCAAACTGGAGTCCGCCACTCACAATTAGCAAGGTGTCTTCGGCTAAAGCCCGAATGTATTGCAACTGCCCACGCCAAGCGACAAAGCTGCTATCTGGTGATTTGAGATTAACCGTAGAATTTAGAACCCCACCTAGCCCCAGACTAATCTGCGATCGCAAGGCAATCACATCCTCGCTACTACGCTGTGTATAGTCTTGAAAAAAACGTAAAGCTGAGAGCTTAGTTTTACCGAAATCATCTGAACCTGCGGAGAGGGGAATTGGCAGCTTGAGTAAGGTTGTAAAGCTGTCACTATGCGATGCGGTCAAACCGAGCGCAAATTCTTGGGCAGGAGTTTGGATGAGTGGTTGGCGAAAAGTTAATTCGTAATTTGTAGAGTTGGAATAAATATCCAGAATTTTGAATTCGGATTCGACCACATTGCTGTTGGTATTGCTAAAAAGAAAGCTCAAAGTCCCGTTATAGGCATTAAGGAATGAAAAATAAATAACTTATGCATTTTGAGGAATGGCTCTATAGTTCCATTTAGGAAGATATTCATCAAAAACAATAGGTAGATTTTCTTTGAAACCATCCATAACCTTTCTACCCTTG
>JBIKYZ010000163.1:0-11779 GCA_044354985.1 Pseudanabaena sp.
ACGTTCAAACTTTGTTTCAGTATACATTCTCAGACTCTTTTATCTAAATCAAATCTCTGGATTTTCTATCTGCGTAAGGTGAGTTATCTAAATCAAATCTCTGGATTTTCTATCTGCGTAAGGTGAGATAGGATTTCTTCTAAATTATTAGATTGAATATTCTGCTTAGTGGAATCCGCTTGCAGATTTTGAATATACTTCTTTGCCCAAATATTTGCCAGAGTCGGAACAGGAGTACTGGCTGCGTTGTGAAAATCCTCTGCCAGATTATCCGCAAGGGTATGTCTAATCATTTGGACTCCGAGAGTAAAAGTTTTTGTTAAATTAGTCACATTATATTTCCTGAGACTAAAAATAGTTAAGGTTTAGTTAAAAAGTCTCATTATAAAAATCGTTTTTTGAAAGCCCACCTTCGGTGGGCTTTCAAAAAACGATTTTGGAGTTTCTAGCGCCAAAGGGACTGGAAACTCCAAAATCAGTTTTATAGTGAGAATTGCTATTACAGCAATTACCGTTCAAGGGTTTTAAAAACCCAAAATGGCTACGCTATTTTGGGTTTTGGTATTAAATGGTTTCTTCAATACTACGGACAAAGAAAGCTAGGAATAGAGCCGTAGTATTGTTAGTACTTGCACAAAATAAATTAGCAAAACCCATAAAGTTGCGCCCCTGCAGGGCGCAACTTTATGGGTTTTGCCTAACTACTTATAGCGATCGCAATTGACCATGAACCGCTAACCAGATACAAGGCGGCTCAATACTAGTATATTCAACCCGATGTTTTTGATGAGCCGAGATCATCAGATAATCCCCTGCCCTAAGTCTTACCAAAGATCCCTTTTCAAAAGATATCTCTGCATCACCTTGCAACAAAACTACCCATTCATCAGCATCTTGATCGTACCATTGCCCTACTGGAGTAGTTTGCCCTGTGGAGATTATTCTCTCAATCCGAATATTTTGACCAGATTCTATTGACTCGAATTGTTCTACTTGATTTATACCTAAAGTTAGCTCATAGATATTGGGCATGGTTCTAATTTTCTGTCTCTTCAGATAAACCAGTCCATCCAGTATCTTCTAACTCATTAATCTGACGATAAAACTTTTGTAAATAACTGAGATCACTAGCAAATAAATTTTCGATTACCGTCGAACTAATCTCTTCAAGTCCTCCTAATTTAGTAATTACCCTCGCTAAAATAATTACAGTCGCATAAGCAGGATTACTCCTTACTCGCGGATCACGCATTGGGATAATCTCATCGATCGCTCTAGACAAACGCATTACACCTTTGCGATGCAGATTTCCATCCCCATCGACATAGCCCTTGGGTAGAGTAAATTCAAACTCTGTTTGAATCATATTTGAACCATAAGTGTTTAATTAATCTATTAATTAATCCGTAAAAAGTCGCTAACGCATAACTCTACTTCAGTAATCGCAAATTCGCTAGCATCAGCTTTAAATTCGGAAACTTTGTAACGCATCGGCCAAGCGCCATTAAATCGAAACCTTGCTTTTTCTGTAGCAGATTGGTCATAAACAGTGATGTCACCATCTCGGAGTTGTTGTGCCCAGTTACCGTCTTCCACTGCTTTTAACCATTTCCACATGGTCATGGAAATATTCAGTCCTTGTTTGAGCGTAATATTTTCACTTTTGACATTTCCAGGAAGCTTTGTGCGGATAACCCGTCCTTTTGTCGAACCACTCCTCCCCCATACTTGCGGAGTAACTTCAACAATTTCAATTGCTTCTTGACTTCGAGACAATCCGCTACATTCCATAAAGTAGCCATCAATTTTTTCTAGACTACCTTGTAAAGTAATTTCTACATAAAATCTAGACTTAGCTAAAAATTCTATTTGCTGTTCGTCTGCCATCAAATCACCTTCTTGCAAATTTTAGTATGAGTGGTGCTGAGCACCACTCACAACTGTTCTTAAGTTTTGCGGTGCAAAGTCTCATATACAAATTCAATTGTCTCTGTGGCTAGTCCTTCAGAACCAGCTTCTAGCTTAATTGATTTATAGCTAGAAGGCATTACCCCAGTCACTTCCCAAGTAGCAGCAGCTTCGCCGCCCTGATTGTATAGAGTGATTGTGCCAGTTTTGCGCTCGCCTTTGGTTTGAGTTCCACCCCCTGCGAATGGTTCGGAATGCGAGGAACTGTACCATTTGATTAAGCGATCATCTCCAACAGTACAGACAAACTCAACAGTAAGCTTACTGTTAGTTGCACCTGTAACAGTAGCTTGAATTACTGATGCACCCTTTTTTGTTACTCCATAGGACTTGCTATCTCCAGCTGTTTGGAGAGTGGAGCCAATACCACTGACTTTTTTTACAACCAAGTCCTCCAGCCCCGTTAAGCTAAAGTAATATTTAGAAGAGGCTAAAATTTCACCTGCTGCCATATTTTTGTGCCCTCAAAATTTTGATAATGCGATAAACATGTGAGCGAATCTACTTCACTCGATTGATTTGCTCAGCGATAATTTCATAGGTTTCAACAGCCAAATCTTTACTTTCAGAGCTGAAATCGCCTACTTTATAAGATTTCGGCCAACAGTTGATAAGATCCCAACGAATTACCTCATTATCACCACTATCATATGCAGTGATTGAACCATTCTTACGATTTGCTGCCCATTCCCCTTTGCCTCCTTCGCTTTTAGGCATAACAGCTAGGAACCAATTATAAAATGCCATGTCTCCTTCGGCGACATAGACTTCAATGGTGACATTGGGGTTTTCTTCAAAACCTGCCGATGTACTTTGCCAAATAGTTTTGCCGCCTTTGGTGGATGCTAGTGGCTTTTCATGTCCTGCGGTTTGACCCGTAAAAGTAACTTCAGAGACACTTTTAATTAGTTTTTCTTCCAACCCAGCAAATTCTACATAGTATCGACTAGTAGGAATTGGTTTAAGTTCTGCCATTCTCCCTCCTTGAAAGCTGATTTACAGGTTTGCGGTGATAAATAACTATTTTAAAATCTAAAGCTATCAATCGGTAAGATTCACAGCATAAATCTTAAAATAGGGATGAATAATTTTAGGAATTTATATAAGAAGAACACCCATAGGGTGTTCTTCTTAATAAATAGTTAACTGTTAGGTGACCATTGGCTGACGCGGAAGATCACAAATTCAGCAGGACGGACAGGACAAATACCGACCTCGATGTATAAGCGACCCATCATCATGGTTTCGTGGGTATTGAGGGTGGCATCACATTTGACATAAAACGCTTCTGAGGAAGCGCCGCCAAATAATGCGCCATTCCGCCAAAGCCCTTCTAGAAAGTTATTGACAGTTCGAGATACTCTTGCCCATAGATCTGTGTCGTTGGGTTCAAAGACAACCCATTGAGTACCAATTTCAATCGATTTCTCGATATAGCTAATCAAACGGCGGACACTGATGTAGCGCCATTGAATATTGTCTGGTTCGACCAAAGTACGTGCGCCCCATACTTTGAAGCCACGATTGTAGCTGGCAAAGTTGCGGATGCAATTGATGCCGATGGGGTTCAGCATTTCTTGTTCACGCATATTGGTTTCATAGGCTAAACCAAGTACGCCTCTGGGGGTGTCGTTAGCAGGAGCTTTGAAAATACCGCGTGATTGGTCGGTGCGACACCAAAGACCCATGACATGACCACAGGGTGGAACATAGGATGGCTTGCCGCCCTTGCGAGGATTGGCAACCTTGATCCAAGGATAATAGAGTGCGCCAAACATGGAGCGACGGTTGAACATGCTCAACCATTGGGCTACATCTTGGGGCTTTTGACGATCAGGTGGTACGGCTTCCATGCCTTTGGAGGGCTTGATCGGTGGGGGATCGATTACAGCCATGCGGAATGCGGGACCTGGGAAAGCGTTTTCGCACATGCTGAGCATCATTTCCATGACACCATGTACTTGATCGATATCGATGAGTCCTGCTTCATAGACGCGCATTAGGTCTGGGCAAGCAATCATCGCTGTTTCATCGATTTCAAACATGCCTTGAATGCCAGTGCGATCGTCTCTTTGTCCTAGCAGGTCACGAGCAAAGCGATCAACGCTGGAAATGTAAGGTGGTGGTGCAATTTCGTAAGCACCATTGGCGGGACGACGGGAGAGAGGCTGTCCGCTCGTGGAGATGTCAGCGATGGTGACATATTCTGAATCAGCGATCGCGGTTACAACATAGTCAGCGACTGCTGTCTCCACCTGTGGATTCATCGAGACATGCTCGTATTTTTCCAACTCTTGTCCACCTTGGACAACGACTACGTTGAAAAATTCACCAGTATTTAGTGGTGGCTCGGCATCGGCAGGAGCGTCTTCAGGCAAGGGTTTGGGAGTGCTTTCTTGAATGATGACCTTGATGCGATCGCCTGTTGAAGGTAACGCTAACTGGCTCTCAGAAGCTGCGGCTGGCTTGATGTTAAACATCAAGGTAGGCTTGTTGTTCGATGTGCCAATGCGAAGTGCGGTTGCCTCAGGAGCTGGAGGCTCAGATCCAGGAAGTCTAGTGCCAATGCTTGTTACCCAGCAGCGTCCCCCGCCATTAACAAACCAACCATTAACTGCGAAGGGCAAGTAAGCATCAAAGTCGGTGTATCCATCAGAGCTAGGGGCAGCGAAATATTCGCGATATTGATCCCAAGATGTAACCATCATTGGTTTGAAAAGATCAGCATCACCGCGTACGTCTTCGGTGAATCCGATAAAACCTGCCACACTTAGGCTGATGCCTTCAATAGGACGACTGCCTTTATCAACCTCTTCGACGTATACGCCCGGGGCGAAGTAGTCTAGTGCCATATGCCACCCGTAATAACTATGTCTATAGACATATACAGTAGGGATAATCAAAATTAAGGGTTATTAGACTTTAGTCTATACTTCTAAATAAGTAACTCAGCATAATTAAAAAAAACAAAGTCAAAGCCTATATCGCCCACTAAGTGGGTGATACGGATTTTGGGACTTTTTAGCTACTTACTTCTAAACAAAGATCTATAGCAAATGATCTATGACAACAACGGCTCAGATAGTATCGGTTTTATTGGTAGAAGATGACTCCAATTTTCGGCGCGGTTTACATACACTGCTGAGTTTTTATAGTGACGATTGTTATCTACAGTTTAAAATTGTCGGGGAAGCGACCTCTTGTGAGCAAGCAATTAAACTGGTAGTTGAGCAGAAGCCTTCTTTAATTCTTTTAGATGTCAAGCTGGATTTGAAATCACCCGAAGATAGCGGGCTAAAAGTGATGATGGATCTCAAAAAGTTAGATTATCATGGCAAAGTTTTAATTTTGTCGGCACATCGTGAAGATGAATTAGTATTTAGAGCAATGCAATTGGGTGCAAGAGGTTATGTGGCAAAAGATCGCATTGGCAGTCAACTCTATGAGGCAATTTCAACGGTTATGAATGATGAAATTTTCTTGCCGCCTGATATTGCCACCAGCTTCTTTCGGATTTTTCATTTTTATGCAGGGAGATCGCTACAAGGGCATTCCACGATCCATCTTACCGATCGCGAACAGGAGGTATTGAACTGGCTAATTAAAGGAGCATCAAACGAAGATATTTCTCGCTATCTCCATGTGACGATCGCTACCGTCAAAGCGCATCTCACTAGTGTATTTGAGAAGTTAGGTGTGGCTAGCCGCACACAAGCAATCGTCAGAGCATTGAAATTAGGTTTGGTGAGTGGAGATGAGTAATTATTTAGCGATCGCGACGGTAACGGCTACATTGCAGAGGGTCTTGCAGTCAGTCATTCAACAGGATATCGAAGGAGCACGAGCCACTACCTTAGCGCCTGGAAGTATCTCTACTGGTGCGCCAGAGGTGGGAGTCAATATCTTTTTATACCAAGTAACCAGCAATCCTTCATTGGCGAACTATGACTCTACTCCTAATCGCACAAAGGGGAATCCTCTCAATCGTCAAGTAGCGGTGGATCTTTGCTACATGATGAGTTGTTATGGGAATGATGCGGAACTGCAACCCCAAAGAGTATTGGGAAGCGTAGTAAGCACCCTTGCAGACAAAAGAATTCTTACGACAGAAATGATTCGTTCGACATGTAATGACTCAACATTTCCATTCCTATTAGATTCCGATCTAGCCGATCAGATTCAACAGATCAATATTGTGCCCATAGATATCTCGTTGGAAGATCTATCTAAGGCTTGGTCAGTATTTTATCAAGTTCCCTATGTGTTATCGGTTGCCTATCGAGCTTGCCTTGTAGTTGTCGAAGGTCGAGAAAACTTCCAGAGAGCTTTGCCGATTCGCGATGCTTCACCCGTAGGATTGGTTCCATTTCCAGCATCTCCCTATATTGAGAAAGTTGTGGCTCAGGGTAGCCAATTTGAGCCGATTGTAATCGGTAGTTTGATGATCATTCGTGGGCGATCTCTCCAGAGCAAGACTGTAGAAATCCATGTCGGGGATTTGGTAATTACGCCAACTTCAGTGCAAGATCGCGAAATCACTTTTTCTCTTGCGGATATGTCTTTACCACAAATCCAAGCTGGTGTGCAGAGTTTGCAAGTCATTCATCGCATTAATAGTACTTCGCCGTTGATCACCAATACGATCGCATCGAATGTGATGCCATTTGTCCTATGTCCGACGGTTGTAAATGTGACTGTAACTCAACTAGAAGCGATCGAGGAAGATTTGCGATCGGCGGTGGTTGTCATTCAGTTAGATGTGCTGGTGCGGGAGAAGCAGAAAGTAGTTTTAGCTTTGAATGAATGGACGACTAATAGCCCTTCTGTCTATCTGTTTGACCGTCCACCACTACCTCATACTAGTTCCACAATCGAGATTCCAATTGCGAATGTTAAGGCGGGTGAGTATTTGGTGCGGATGCGAATTGATGGTGCTGAGAGTAAGTTGGGTGTGGATGACGATCCTGATAGTCCTACTTACAATTGGTACAACAGTCCTAAAATCACGATTGCGTAACGCAATCTCAAACCCCCAAAAAGAAAAGCACACGCATAGCGTGTGCTTTTCTTTTTGGGAGTTTAAGCTCTCTCGTGCTAAATTTATACTGCGAAGTTTTTTAGGCAGTATGTCTCACCCTATTTATCTAACGAAATCCGATCTTAAGACTGCCCGCAGTTGTACAACCAAACTTTATTACAAGAAGTTGGGCTATCCTACCGTCGATCGCGTTGATGGGTATACCAGAATATTAGCCGATGGAAATTTTATTGTTAGTAAGATAGCTCACCTGCTTTATCCAGACGGGATCTATATTTCTGCAAACCTCAAAACTGAGGAAAACCTAGTTAATGCTGCCCAAGAAACGATCGCGTATTTACAACAAGATAATGTAATTCTTTTTGAGCCTGTGCTCTATCACAATCATAAGCTTGCCCGTGCCGATATTCTTGTAAAGCAGGGCGATCGCATTGAGATTATTGAAATTAGATCTAAGGGATTTGACAGTAAGGTTCACGAAGACTTAATCAAATATCGCAAGCTTTCCCTCTTTCGCAATAAACGTACTGGCAAAGTTGGCGGTGAATGGCGACACATCATTGAAGATGTTGCCTACCAAGTTGGGATTTTGCAAGAAATGCTAGCTCAGTATCTACCAGATCTGAAAGCTGAGATAGCTCCTTACTTGCTTGTACCCGATCGCACAAAAACTACCACAATTGATAATCTTGCATCCTATTTCCAGATTCAACGCCTATCTACACATCGTAATTCCTTCTCTAAATTCAATGGTATTGCCGTTAATTTTACTGGAGATGTCCAAGAAATAGAGAAAGATCAATTTCTCACCAAGGTTAGTGTCACAACTGAAGTTGCTGAATTAATCGAGCCAACCCTCACCTCAGCACAAAAATATCTAGACTTTCTGATCGAGCAATCTCCTGAAATCTTTGCGCCGATTAGTAAGGGCTGCAAAAGCTGTGAATATCGTGCTAGCGATCGCGATGATCGTGATGGATTTAGGCAATGTTGGGGCGATCTTGCGGATGTAGAACATCATGTCCTAGAACTCTATCAAATGGGTAGAATTGGCAGCCATGAAGAGCCTCTAGTCAATGAGTTGATTTTACAAGGGAAGGCAAGTATGTTTGACGTTCCCTTAGAAGCACTCGATGATTATACTTATAGCTATCGTCAATTGATTCAGATTGAATATACCCAAAAAAATAAGGAATGGATTTCTGAGCAACTCCCGACAATTATCAAACAGGTTGAATATCCGATTCATTTTATTGATTTTGAAACCTCACGCATGGCGATTCCCTATCGCGCAGGAATGCAGACATACGAGCAGGTGGCTTTTCAGTGGAGTTGTCACACGATCGCAGAGCCAGATGCTCTCCCTGTCCAAACTGAATGGCTTGATTTAGAAAATACTTTTCCAAATTTCCAGTTTGCTGAGTCATTGATGGAAGTCCTTGGCGATCGCGGTACTATTTTGACATGGGCAACCCATGAGAATAGCGTGTTACGTGATATCTACTATCAGATGCAAGTCTATGGATATCACAACCCTCAGTTGCAAACATGGCTTGCCAATACTGCCAAATTAGGAACTAAGGGCAAATCCAATTTAGTCGATATGAATGCTCTCACTCTTAAGCATTATTTCCATCCATTAATGAAGGGGCGAACTTCTCTCAAATGTGTGTTGCCTGCAATCTGGAAAACAAATCCCTATCTGCATGAAATTCCCGATTTTCAGCAATACTATCGAGAAGTAGATGGCGAAATCCTCAGCCCCTATGATGTGTTACCACAATTGCAAATAGGCGATCGCATTCAAGTTGTGAATGAGGGTGCTGGCGCAATGCTTGCCTATCAAGACTTAATGTTTGGCGAAAATCGTAATCTGGGGATTGATAATCAAGCTATGCGATCGCAATGGGAAGAATTGCTCTATCAATATTGTCGCCTCGACACGATGGCAATGGTGATCATTTGGAAGCATTGGCAAAAATTATGCGCCGCTGAGCTTTAGGAACTGAACAGGCCAAGAACTCAAGTTCTTGGCTAAAAGCTTAAGTCCACTGAAGTGGACTACAGAAGACTTTTAAGTACCTTGTGCAACCCTTGTCAACGGGTTTTAGCTTTGAGCATCGCACTTGAATGCAGGGCTTTTGCGCAACCCGTTTCAACGGGTTTTAGCTCTTAGCCCGCACTTTAGTGCAGGGCTTCTATCTAAATTTTCCGTAACGCATAAACTTAATTAAGCGTTTTGGAAAATTGATTAATCCTTTCCATAGTTTAATAATTAAGTTTTCGATTTTGGCAACGATCGCATCAATCCAAAAGAGCAATCTCATCACAGGATTATTGGAGTAGCCCCAAAGACTTGCTTTTGCCTCAATCCATGCTCGTAAAGGGCGATCGCTCTCGTATTCAGAACCTTGTGATTGATACATTTGTAGTTCTTCTTCAAAAACTAGGCTCCCTTCAAGTTGATCTTGGGAGATCTGAGTGGTGGTGGTTTCAAAATTTTGTAACTCACTAGATGAATGGATCGCTGTCCGATCTGGTGATTTGCTGAATGCAATGGATTCATATTCCAATGGAAGCGGCCAGGGCCCGTTATCATCGCCAAATAGATCTTCCATTGTTAGCCAAGCCTCAGCACTAGGCGTGATGTCTGAGGTTTCATCTAGGGTTGGTTGCGATCGCTGTTTACTAAAGAAATAGGCGATCGCATCTTCGATTAACTTTTGTAGACGTTCAAGTTGATTGTCGAGTTTGAGCGCATCAGAAAATTCTGATTCAATATTTGGATCGTTACTGGGGTAACTATTCGCTCTGGGCTGAAGGGTATCATTTGTTTTTGCTTTCAGGAAGTCGGGCTGGGTTCCGCTGATACCATCGGAATTGACATCAGGATTACCATCTAGCGATCGCTTGCCAATGAAATAATCAATGGCGGCGGCGATGAGATCGCGTAGCCGATCAAGATTGTTAGTCTCGGCTAGTGGGGTTTGTTCTTTGATACTTCCAGATTTTGCGGCATTCACCCGTCTCCTTCTTAACTTGGGGCTATCGGGTAATGCTTCTGCATCTGAGGATTCTGTTCCAAATATTTCTGCAACTTCTTCGTTGCTGTCTAAGCTCTGATCTTGAGGCTGAGTTTGGTTGCCAAAGAAGTAGGCGATCGCAGCTTCGATCAAGCGGCGTAATTGCTCTAGTCTTTTGTTTTTGCCTAGAGCGACATTTTCAGATAGTCCGTTATTTTCTTTTAATGAGTTTTGTTCTGCTTGGGCTTGGTCTATCTGTTGCCGCCAGATTTCGGCAAAGAGACGATTGGCGATTAGTTTTGGTTCTAGTTCTGATGCTTCGGTGGTTGAGAGGTTTTCTGGCTGTCGCTTGACGATCGCAGATATTTTGCGATCTAGTTGTGTTTTGGTGCGATCGATCCAGTCCAAAAATTTGGCTAATGGACGAAAAAATAATGGGATTTCTGGTTTGGGTAGGTCATTAGTTGGCTCTACTTTTTGATCTGTTGTTTGATCTTGTTCTTGGTTTGTAGATTTTGGTAATAGTCCTGTTGTTTCTGGTTGCGATCGCAGTTTTTCTTTGGGATCAATTTTGCTGCGATCGAGGCTGGGGAAAATGCGTTTGGTGGTTGAGGTGAGGAGGTATACGGGATATAGCGCAGCTTTGGCTACTTGATAGGCTAGCAGGCGTGGCAGTTCTTGGATGGGGAGTCCTGAGAGTTGGCGAATTTTTTGATCGAGCGATCGCCTTACGCTGCGTCCGAATTGGGCGGGTAAGGAGGTATCAATCCAATTAAAAAGTCGGCTTTGAAATCTTGGCATGACTACCATCATAAAAAAGAAAGGTGCGATCGCGCTTTTCTTTTTTTGGTAAAACTGGAAAACCTTGAGTTTTTTGCTGTTCGGCTAGCCCAAAAGATTAGAGTCAAGGCTTCTCACGCCGCCTCTCATCTTTTATTTCAATACTAGTCCTATGCCTAATTTATTGCCTATTTCCATGACATTGTTGGCGAAGTCGGTCATGCCTGCGATCGGGGTGGCGACAAAGGAGACGGCGGCTAGTAGGGCTAGTAGGCGTTTTTTGAGTTTGGGTAAGTTGCGTTCTGGTTCTGGTTTTTGTATTTCGATTTCTACGTCATCGATGTCGATGGTGACATCTTCGCGGATTTCCTGTGGAAATTGGGCGGCGGTTTGGCGCAGGTTGCTGATGATTTGCAATAGTTCTGCTACGCTTGCGCCGCTTGTTTGGGTGAAGTTAGAGGCTTGTTGACGGGCGTTGTCTTTGACTTCGTTGGCAAGGTTTCCAATGTTGGGGTTGCCGTTAATTTGTGTGCCAATTTTATCACCTGCGATATTGTCACGTAAGCCGTATTGATGAATGTTGTTAGACATGGTGGGTTTGTAATGGAGTTTTAGGAGTTGATTTGCTGGGAGGGCTTGTGTGGCATAGGTTTGTCCGTCATCATCGCTGAATTCGACTTCGTAGATTTCAGGTGCGAGGATTTCGACGATGGTTCCGACTTGTCCTGCTAGGAGGTTGCGATCGGGTAAGTTGCTTTTGAGAGCGACGATATCGAATAGATTGAGTTTAGTTAGGGTGAGCATTGGTTCTAGCTAGAATTATAACAGGTTGAAATTTAGAAGATATTGGCTCATCTGGGTAAATAGGTGAAATGGCAAAATAGGAGTAAGTCGTTTTGAATTTTCAGAGATTAAGATGATCAAATTTCCCCTAACCCAATTGCTAGATGAGCAAGCGTGCTATGAATGG